>CAZNTR010000091.1:0-15160 GCA_964575925.1 uncultured Chitinophagales bacterium | reverse complement strand
AAAACCGTTAACAAAATAATTCACTTTACAAAATGTCAAAGTCCGAAAGTTGAACTACTTTTAGGAGTAAGCACAAGTTATTAAACTAATTTAAACACCAAACTGACTCAAATGGTGATTTAAGTGCTTATAGAACAAGTTATTCCACTCTTGAGCTGTTAATGGCCCAAACGATAAACTCTCTTTTCCATCAAACTGACTTCGTCCCAAAGCCTGAGTTTTTTTTATGTATTCAATTAAACGAATTTTTTCTAGCTCAAAATCTTTTTCACTTGTTATTCTAAAAGCAGGAGCAGTCGCTGAATTTTTTGGATATGGTTTTTCATTAACAACTGCATTTTTTACAAACAATTTCATTATGAATCCTAAAATAGGATTCGCTTTTTTATGATAATCTTCATAAACCATTTCATACATTACATTCAAATGAGCTAACATTTGAGAAACATTCATTTTACCCCATAATGGTATAGTTTCTGGAGTCAGTTGTTCTATGTGTTCTATGGTTTCAACTGTAACATCTTGAGCGAAAATGTTTTTCATAACGGGTTTATTTGTATTGATTTAAGATTTTCAAAAGATAATTAGATGTATTAATCAAACCAAAAAAGACGGTTTACATTAAAACCTAAACGTAAATGATTTAATATCCCTTTATCCATGTTTGAAGCATAACGTAACATGTAGGGATCGGTATAAAAGCTAGAAGTTGTTAGAAACATTTGGAAAACATGGCTTCCTGTTTCTAGTTCAATTCCAGCTCCAAGAACTAAGCGAATCCCGTTAGAATAAACGGGAAGCGACTCAAAAGTAAAAACGGATCGATGGCTAAATTTATAGCGACTTCCCAACCCTAAGCCAACATAAAGTTGATCTTTTGAATAAGCAGGCCCAATAAAATGAGCCCTTGCAAAGTAAGCAAATGAGGGATAGAGAAGTAATGATAAGTCTTCTGAAAATTTTCTGGAAATGGGGAGTGAAACTCCAGTAAATAAACGATCTGTAAACGAAAAATTAGTTTTAGACTCTGTAATAATTCCTAAAGTAGCATCAAATGAAATACTAAAGGGCGTGCTACCTGAGCGAGATTGCTGAGTTAAGGTGTATTTAGCTCTAAAATCATACGCTTTATCCAATTTGGTTCGACCGAGCCCCACGGAAAACGCATCATTAATCCCATAATCTAGAGAAAAACGAATATTTGCAGTTCCATCTAAACCATATAAATTCTGATAATTATCCAGCGATTCAACTGGTCCAAAACTATGCTGAATCATCATGTGCAAGGTGTTTTCATTCGTATTTTTTGTTGTGTTGAATACAATTAATTTAGGAGCTTTAAAGACTGCACTAATAGGGCCATCTACTTTTGCACGAGTTCTTTTCACCTGAGCAAATGACGAAGTAAAACTTAAGAAAAGACAAAGTTGAGTTAAGAGGATAAAGCGTATTTTCATGTTTTTTTTGAAATAAATATGGGTGAACCGTTAGAAGTTTGATTTAAATAGGCATTTTTAAACAATAGAAGATAGAAAAGAACTTGTTACTAGTTTACGAGCAAAAACTTATTTTAGCTTGAGTCTTTAAACTTATCTTCAATCTAATAAAATGATATTTCTAGCAAAGTGCTAAGAGTTGAAAGGAATATATTCAAATATAGAAAAGTCTATTTTTTTGTCAATGCAGCTTTTAAGGTAACTATTTGACTCTCACTAAGTTTTAAAAACAAAAACTTAGGTCGAGTAATCTCATAATCCTGAAGAATAATATTCCATGTGGCACTCAATCCAAATTTTCCATCTACAAGAATAGCTTTACCTTCGACTTCAATTTCTTTAGAAACGCCGTGTATGGTAAATGTTCCATTTGCAAAAACTTGTTGTGAGTCTGCAATAGCTGTATCAAAACCTCTCATTTTTCCCGAAAACTCAGCATAAGGAAATTTCTCTGTTTCGAGATGATTCTCACGCATATGTTCATCGCGTAATTTTACACCTGTTTCCAAGGTTGCCAAATCAAGGTAGAAATCAAGAGTAGAATCTGATAGATTTATATAACCATTTAATTGATTTGATGAGCCTGTGAACGACTCTACAGTTGCTTCGGAAAGGAATTCAATCATTCCTGTTTTTGTTTCAAATTCTTGTGCTGTAACGAAATAGGGAAAGAATAATAAAACAAAAAGAAGCGATTTAATTTTTAGCACCATTAGTAATCCAATCTTTAATTTTAGAAATATCGGTTGATGAGAGGGCAGGTCTACCAAAAGGCATTCTGGCAATGGAATTAGAAGTACCTTCAAGTACCGTTACAATAGAACTATTGGAAACATCGTTAGCGGTAACTAGTTTTCCTAGAACAATTCCTACACTTGCCATTACATCAGAGTATGAGCTCATTTTGATACCAGAAGTGGCAGAAGCACTAGCGTGGCAACCCGATGTTGCACAATTCGCATCGAAAATGGGTTGAATTTCTCGAACATAAACGGATGTTACGGTAGTGTTCTCATCGTCACTCTTAGCATCTTCATTTGAACTTGTATTTTCTGCACAAGAGCCGAGAACAAATACAAGACCTAAAATAAGGGCCGTTTTTTTTTGAAACTGCATAGTTAGTATTAAGTTAAGGAGTAATAGTAGGTAATTGAACTAAGATTATAAGACGTACTCTTCAAAAAACAAACAATAAACTTTGTTCTAGTAAAATCTTCTCTAATTATAAATCTCGTTCTAATAAAGAAATGATAAGCAATTATTAGTTAAATTTTATGTAAGATGAAAAATTAATTTAAAATGCGATTAATTAGTTACTTTTGAAAAGTATCAAACAAATAAAATAATATGTTATCTGTAAAATTATTGGTATTTTTACCTTGAAAAAGCGCTTTCTTTGCGCGGTTTACAACGTATTTTAGAAAATTTAAATTCTTGTTTTTTATGAAAAGTGTAGTAATAGTTTCAGCTGCTCGCTCACCAATTGGTTCTTTAAATGGCGGATTAGCATCTTTTTCAGCTCCAGATTTAGGTGCTATGGCTATTCGTGAAGTGTTAAAAAGAGGAAGTATTGCTCCTAGCCAAGTTGATGAAGTCATTATGGGAAATGTGTTAACAGCAGGTTCTGGTCAAGCGCCAGCAAGGCAAGCAGCTCTAAAAGCTGGTTTACCAGAAAAAACGCCATCCACAACAGTAAATAAAGTTTGTGCATCAGGAATGAAAGCGGTTATGTACGCCGCAAATCAAATAATTTCGGGTGAAGCTGAAATTATTATTGCAGGTGGAATGGAGAGCATGAGTAATGTTCCTTATTACTTGCCAAAAATGAGAAATGGCGCTCGTTTAGGTCATTCTGAAGTTCAAGATGGTATTATAAAAGATGGACTTTGGGATGTGTACAAAGATTATCACATGGGAAATGCTGGCGAATTATGTGCTGAAGAATGCAAAATCTCAAGAGAAGATCAAGATGCCTTTGCGATTGATTCGTATAAAAAAAGTATAGAAGCAAGCAAAAACGGTTGGTTCAATGACGAAATGTTCCATGTAAAAATAACTGACCGAAAAGGTACTATTACTATGATTGAAGAAGATGAAGAATTGAGTAAAGTCAATTTTTCTAAAATTCCTTCTTTAAAACCTGCATTTAAAAAAGATGGTACAATTACAGCGGCTAATGCAAGTTCAATAAATGATGGTTCTGCTGCACTTCTGGTAATGTCTGAGGAAAAAGCAAATGAATTAGGCTTAAAACCATTAGCAAGAATTCTAGGGCAAGCAAGTGCTGCAAAGGCCTCAGAGTGGTTTACAACTGCACCGGCTGAAGCCATGCCAATAGCACTTAAAAGAGCAGGAAAAACGATAGCGGATATGGATTTATTTGAAATTAATGAAGCATTTTCCGTTGTAGTTTTAGCAAATAATCAATTACTTGGATTAGATGCAAATAAAGTAAACATTCAGGGTGGCGCTGTTTCTATCGGGCATCCAATTGGTTGTTCTGGTGCAAGAATTTTAGTTTCTTTGATTTATGCACTCAAGAGAACAGGTGGAAAATATGGCTGCGCAGCTATTTGTAACGGTGGTGGCGGTGCCTCTGCTATGGTTCTCGAAGTTTTATAAACCTTGTTTCGTTTAAAGTAACATTAATTGAACTTTAAGGCGATAAAGAAATTTGTCGCCTTTTTACTTGTGAGTTAAATACGATAGGTAGTTTTTAGCAAAAAATGATTGGTAGTGCCATTATTTGTATGGGATAAATCGATTTAATCGATTTATCGACTCTACGCAAATTTAGAATAAGTTTTAAAATCAATTAAAAGAGTGTAATAAAACACTTGACATTTCAAAGAGAAATAGTGTAGATTTAACTCAAATTATAATCAGATTAACAAATATAATATTTATCGCGACTACTGCTACTGTACTCTAATACTTCTCTTTCTCTCATAAAACTGAGTATCAAACTTAATATCAATTAAAATTGTCGCGAAAAGTCTTAATTAGTTTACTTCTAGTTTTGTTTAACTTTGTAAGTTACGCACAAACTTTGGTCAAATTGGAATCAAATTCTGATTTTGAGGTGTATGTACTTCGAAATGATAGTTTATTTTCAGGCGCCCCTTTTGATATTACCTTAACTATTCAACAGCAAGATTCGCCGTATCAAGTGCTTGAGCAAAAATTTGTTCAGCGAACGGTTTACAAAAGCTATACTGATTCTACATTAGTGCCTGTTATTCAATTTATTGGAGGTGGTGTTGTTAAAAAACAACAAGTTTCACGGTTTAAAATTTATCAAAGTCGTGTAGTTGGAAATACAGAATATATTACTCAGTATTTAAAGTTTAAGGTGCATAAGACGCTACAAAAACAAACAAGCAGTCTTGAAATTGAAAATCATCCCTTGTCAACTGGTTCTTGGGTAAAATTAGAGTTGGCTGAACAGGGGATTTATGAAATTACACCTGAACAATTAACAACTGCAGGTTTAACCATTGCTGGCATTGATCCAAGAAAAATTCAAGTTTGGGGTTTTGATGGATTAATGATTCCAGAAAAAAACAGTGATTCTTATCAATCCTTTAAGCAAATTCCCATAATTGTTTCAGGTGAAGAAAATGGTGTTATTGACGATTCTGACCGGATTTATTTTTTTGGTAATCATGCTTATTCTTCAAAGAGAAATCTTCTTTCAAACGGGAATTATCAATTTAGCCATGGTATGCACTATTATTCCAATTCAACGTATCTGTTTGTAACAATTGGAACTGAAAATGGCCAACGAATGAGTTTGGCAAATTCAGGTTTAACATCTTCGCAAACGGTTACTGAATTCACCGATCATATTTTTAAAGAAGAAGAGTTATATAAAACAGAACAAAGAGTTCGTTCTGGCAGACAGTGGCTTGGTCAGGTGTTTAGTTCGGAGTCTTTTGCAAGTAATCAAACTATAGTAACAGATACTATTTCAGGTTTTAAAACGAATAGTGATTTAATGGTTACTGTCAGATATTATGCAAAGAGTACAAGTAATTCCGTTTTTACTACTTTAGTGAATGGAAAAAGTGCAGGAGATATTCAGGTAACTCGAATTTCAGAATTAAATGGAGATACGGGAAACTCTGCTAATTTTAGAGATTTTAAGCAGATTATTTCAGGAGTTTCATTAATAAATGGAATTTTAAAACTTGAAACGCAATTTGGAAATTCCGCTCAAGGTGCAACGGGTTGGGTTGATTTTATTGATATCGAATTACAAAGAACCTTAAGTGCAGAACGAGACCGATTACGTTTTTTCCCACCTTCAGGTTTCAATATCAATCAACCTGTTAAATTCTTATTAAGTAGTTTTTCTACAAAACCAATTGTGATAGATGCAACAGACCCTTATTCACCAAAACAATTGAATGTTAATGAAGAAGCTAGTAATTATAGTCTAGTGTATTATCCAAACCCACTAAGTCGAATTTTAGCTCAATCATCTTATTTAAAACCAAGCTCCATTAAACGTGTTGAAAATCAGAATATAAGTGGAACAATAGAACATGCTAATTACTTAATTATAACTGATGGATCACTTTTAGAAGAGGCGCAACGATTAGCAGAGTTTAGAAAAGAAAATGATGGTTTAATTCCTTTAGTTGTAACGCAAAATCAAGTTTTTAATGAATTTTCAGGTGGAACTCCAGATATAATGGCCCTTCGTAAATTAGTTCTTCATTTTTACAACAGAGCTCATAATACTGAAGAGATTCCGAAGTATTTATTACTTTTTGGTGATACAAGTTTTGATTACAAAGGAATTCAAGAAGGAAATAAGATTGAAAATTTGGTATTTACCTATCAGTCTATGGAATTTGTAAATCGGACTGGAAGCTTTGGTAGTGATGATTTTTTTGGTCTTTTAGATCCAAATGAAGGAGCTTGGTCATCACAAAGTGAGTTACTAGATATTGGTGTTGGGCGCATTCCAGTACAAACGCTCGATGAAGCAAAAACGGTTGTGGACAAAATTATTAGTTATGATACGAATCCAGATCGGTTTGGTGATTGGAAAACAGTATTTACCTTTGCCGCTGACGACGATTTCCCTGATACGGATAGAAATAGAGATTTACATGTGCTAAATGCAGACTCAACGGCTGCTATTATTGACACAGATAATAGTGGAATTCATCTAAAAAAAATATATTTATTCGATTATCCTGTTGAAAATACTGCTGCCGGTCGTAGAATTCCTTTAGCAAGTCGTGATTTAATTAACACCATAAATAATGGAACTTTAGTTATTAATTATTCAGGTCATGGTGCCGAAAATATTTTAGCTGATGAACGATTCTTTACATCTGAGATGATTCCAGATCTAGTAAATGCTGACAAACTAACCATTTTTGTAACGGCAACGTGTTCATTTGGTCGGTTTGATGATAATTTAGATCAGTCTGGTGCAGAAAAATTAATCCTACATGATAAAGGTGGAGCTGTTGCAGCGCTAACTACAACTCGTGTTGTATTTACTTCATCAAGTGCAAATTCATATAATTTTGGGTTAAATAGAGTGCTTACGCAAGTAATGTCAACTAGAGAACCAGAAACTAATTTACCTCGAAGACTTGGCGATATTTATCAGATTACAAAAGTAACGGGTAGTGTTGGGCCATCAGATAATAGCAGAAGATTTATTTTATTGGGTGATCCTGCCACACGCCTTGCATTGCCTAAAAAACAAATGAGAGTCACTTCCATTAATTCCAACCCAGTACCTAGCACAGTAGTTATAGGAATTAATTCTTTAGAAGAAGTTCAAATTAGTGGTGAAGTTTTAAATCAATTAAATATAATTGATGCAAATTTTAATGGAGAAGTATTCGTTCAAGTTAGAGATGCTAGGCGATTTGTAAGTTTACCAACCGATAGATGGAACTGTTACATGCCAGATTGTGGTTATTTTCTTCAAAACGATATTCTATTTAATGGACGAGCAACTGTTTCGAACGGAATGTTTTCAGCTTCGTTTATCCTTCCCAAAGATTTAGGGTTTACGGGTGGAGTTGGGAAAATATTACTCTATGCAAGTGAAGAAAATATGGATGCAACTGGGGCATTTAGCCGTATTTCTGTTACAGGGATAAATGGTTCTTTCCAAAATGATGGCTCTGGTCCAACCATTGAGCTAACAGTTAATGATGAAAGTTTCATTCAAGGTGCCATTGTAAATAATACGCCAAATCTCATTGTTAAAGTAGATGATCCCTCAGGAATTAATACCGCAGCTAGTGGGATAGGTCATGAATTAACGGCAAGATTAAAAAAAGTGGGCGAAACAGAAAAAACTTTCGTTTTAAACGAATATTTCACCACAGACTTAGATAATTTTAGAAAAGGTGAAGCTCGCTATGAATTTGAGTCATTAGACGAAGGTGATTATGAATTGTCTGTTCGTGCTTGGGATATTTTTAATAATCCAAGCGAACAAAGTGTTCAATTTACAGTTACTAATTCAGACGAGCTAGTCATTCGCAATGTGTATAATTATCCCAACCCAATGCACTCTAAAACAAAGTTTGTAATTGAACATAATCAACCAGGCATTCCTATGTCGGTATTGATTCGTGTTTATACCCTTAGCGGAAAACCTGTGTACCATATTTCAGAGCCTGATTTCGTTACCAATAGTCCATTTATTACCATAGATTGGGATGGAAAAGACAGAGACGGAGATAAATTAGCAACCGGAACCTATTTGTATCACGTTAGAATTAAAGTTGATACACCGCTTGGCAATAAAACAAAAGAACGTATAGAAAAAATAGTCATTATAAACTGAACATAACGATCAATGAAAAACTTAATGAAACTATCCAATTTGATCCTCACATCTGTTGCCTTAATGGGAATCTACACACAACAAGTAAAAGCTCAGCCTGGTTTAGCTGCTGTTCCTTTTTTACAGATTGAACCGGACTCAAGAGGTGCGGGTATGGGAAATGCAAATGTGGCTATTGCAGATAATGCATCGGCAGTATTTTGGAACCCTGCTGGTTTAGCTTTTCAAACAGGAACTCAAATTTCGATTACTCACGCTAATTGGCTACCACAATTTAATGCAGGTTTATTTTACGATTATTTAGTTGGTAAATACTACATAGAAGGAATTGGAACAGTTGGTGGTCATATTACCTTTTTGAATTTAGGTGAACAAACTCAAACGGATGAACAAGGCAACGTAATTGGAACATTTCGTTCGTATGATGTAGCAGTTGGTTTATCCTATGGTTTTGTAATTAATAAAAACCTTGCAACAGGTTTAGGACTTAGAGCCATTTATTCAAGTCTAGTGCCTGATGGAACCTTAGTGTCAAATCAAGTACAAGCAAGTGCTGGAACAAGTATTGCTTTCGATCTTGGTTTT
This sequence comes from uncultured Chitinophagales bacterium, assembly GCA_964575925.1. Classification (GTDB taxonomy): domain Bacteria; phylum Bacteroidota; class Rhodothermia; order Balneolales; family M1805; genus M1805. The sequence continues at coordinate 6,250 of CAZNTR010000091.1, read as the reverse complement.
ATGTACAAAAGTAATCAGTTTGATTTATTGGGAAATCGTGCCAATTTCAATTTTGGTTTAAATGCGGCTAATTTAGGAACAGCTATTCAATATACTGATGCGGATCAACAAGATCCGATTCCTGCTACTTTAAGAGCTGGTTTCGCATTTACAACCGAATTAGATCCTGATGGATATAATAAAATTACACTTGCAGGAGATGTGTCCAAATTAATGGCAAGAAAAACAGTTGAAACCGTTTATTCTGATCCAAGTGATTCAACTAAATTTACTACGATAAATAATGTTACTCCGGCTTATGTAGCTTTATTTACAGCTTGGGATTCAGTTGAAAATAATGATGGAGAGACCTTGACGCTTACTGATCAATTAGTTTACGGTGTCGGTATGGAATATTGGTACGATGATTTATTCGCTTTCCGTGGCGGTTATTTCTATGAAGCCCCAAAAAATGGGAACAGACAATTCTTGACTTTTGGCGCGGGTTTACGCTACGATATTTTCGGAATCGATTTTAGTTACATTTATACACTTGAAGAAAATCACCCTTTGGCAAACACGGTACGTTTTTCATTGTTAGTTGATTTTAAATAAGTTAAGTAAGCATCGGTATAATAACTATTCAATCCTTTAATTCATGATTATACGTTTAAAAAGGGATATCAGCTTGAAGTTGATTTCCCCTTTTATTTTGATTTTAGTCACTGTGTGTTCTCTTTCGGCTCAACATTCAAAAGAATTTTTTTCAACCATAAAGATTGATTCTTGGAAGAAATCGTTCAGTGAACAAAGAATGGCGGTTAATAATGCTAAAATCAATAGGGGTAATTTGCATATTGTGGCTATAATGGTTGAGTTTCAGCCAGATTCGAATCGATTTACTACTGGGAATGGAACATTTAATCCCGACTATCTTGATACAACATCTGTAAAAATAGATCCCCTACCTCATAATCAGGCCTATTTCGAGGCTCATTTAGCGTTCGTAAAACACTATTTCGAAACGGCTTCAAAAAATAGATTATCAGTTAGTTCAGAAGTTTTACCTACAGTTTATCGATTAGATGAAGAAATGGCTTTTTATTCGCCAACGGGAGAAGATGATAGCCAGAATTATAAATTGGGTTATTTATTAAAAGATACATGGGAAAAAGTACATGCTGATGCAACTGTAAGTACAGCTAATTGGGATAATAACACCTTGTTTATTTTATTTCATGCTGGTGCAGGTCGTGATTTCGATTTTTTAAATACCACATTAGATAGAACACCTCAAGATATTCCTTCCTTATACTTAAATCTAAATGGAATTAGAAGTTTAACAGGCAATGCCGCTTTTAATGGGTATTCTGTTAAAGGATTTTCGGTAAAAAACACTGGAATTTTACCTGAAACACAATCTAGAACAGGTTCTTTTTTAGAAGAAGAATATATTCTTCAATTAGCTATAAATGGATTTGTAACGGCTGTAGCTGGAAATCACATTGGTTTGCCAGATTTGTACAACACACAAACGGGTTCAAGTGCAATTGGTCGTTTTGGTTTAATGGATCCTGAAGGATTTTTTGCGTATTTCGGTTTATTTCCTCCACTTCCTTCGGCTTGGGAACGCTATTATATGGAATGGGATTCTGCAATTGACGTAAATCATGATGAAGCAAGTCCTATTAATTTGTCTGCGGTGAGTCTGAGCCCCAATAACGGAATGGCTAAGGTTTTAATTAATGCCGATGAATATTTTTTAATTGAAAATAGACATCGTAACCCAGCAGCAACTGGCATCACGATAACTGTTCAGCAAGCAAATGGAATTAAAATTTCGAAAACGTTTACTTCGAACGATACTCGTTTTACTGGCGAGGATTCCGATAGTTTATTAATGGTTTTACCAAAAGGTGTAATTACTGAAGTATCAAACTATGATTGGGCTTTGCCTGGTGGCTTAGATGCTGGAAATGATGGCAAATACAGAACAGCAGATGATCGTTTATTGAATGGTGGAATGTTAATTTGGCATATTGATGAATCAGTAATCAATTCACAAATTGGTCAAAATCGTGTAAATGCAAATTCTGGGAGAAGAGGTGTTTTTTTGGTAGAAGCCGATGGCGCACAAGATATTGGAAATGCAACGAATAATATTTTTTTATCAAATGTAGTGGGCGGAACCGCCTTTGATTTTTGGTGGAGTGGGAATAATTATACAGTAATTACCGAACGTGGCGATTCTATTCGTGTATATGAGAATCGATTTGCTCCAGATACCAGACCTTCAACGAAAACAAATTCTGGTTCTTATAATCCTATTGAACTCTATGATTTTTCGGCAAATGCACCAGTCAGTTCTTTTAAAATTCGTCCTTTTGTAGGAGAATTAATTTTAGATACTAGGTTTATAAACAGAAACGTAAACAACACGTTTCTTATTGAAACGAATGCCGTTTATCCTAGAGAACCACTGTTTTATGTTGCTTCTGCAGATTCGTTTTTGATTATTCCTTCGGAATCAGGTTTATCAGCATTACCATTTGAACCTTCCATCTCAGAAACGTCTTTTCGGATTACCAATAGTGTATTTAGGCAACCTATTGTTTATCAAAACCAGTTAATAGTTGCAATTAGCGATACTGAGATTGAATCCTATTCTTGGTTATCTAATAATTGGCAGAAAAATTGGACAACAAGTTTGCCAACTTCACTGACTTCAGGAATTTCAATAACTAATTCAATGATTGATATTGAAATGAGTAGTTATATGATAAACCCGGGAGATGGTTTATTGATTACAAATACTTCAAAAGATGACCTTACTTCTGCACTAGTAAATGGTAAACAAGCGACTTTGAGGTCTAATGTGTTGAGTTTTACTGGTGGTTCCTATTCAATTCCTTCAGGCGCACAATTCAGCTCAACTATTAGCTTAAAAGGGATTTCGATTGGAAGCTCTACTATTTGGCAGCTTAGAACCGACAATAGTACTCATTTCGTTAATGAGGATATAGAAAATGAGATTAGAACAGTTCACAGTGATTGGTCCGTAACGATAAAAAACGATAGTCCTAATTTTTTTGCCGTAAGCAGTACAGATTCTGGAGACTTAAATGGCTTGTATTCCAATGGTACAATAGCTGCATATTTTCCATTTTCAATACTTGTAAAAACCATTTTAGGAACACCACTATTCATTGATTTAAATGGAGATGAGTCTCAAGAGATTGTCTTTATGGCAAAAGACTCTTTGGCTTATTCAATTTATGCCTACGATTCCAAATTTGTGTTAGTTGATGGATTTCCAATTCCAGCTGGAACCGTACATTCAGGAGAAACTCCAATTAGTCCAATTTTTGCTTCAAATCGATTATGGGTTGTTCACACAAATGGAACGATACAAAGCTGGATTTTCTCAGAAAGTGGAAGCGCTCATTTTTCATCTCATTTTAGAAGTGATGGAAAGCGAGTTTCAACTTTAAGCGAGAATAACGATTTTGTAAATACAAATAATCTTTTAAATACTTCTGAAACCTATAATTGGCCAAATCCTGCAAACGAAGAAACTCATTTGCGTTATGCAACACGAGATGAAGCTGAAATAATAATCGACCTATTCACCATAAGTGGAAAAAAAGTGTGGGAAAATAAACTCACATCAAAAGGGAAAACGCCTGAAGAGATTTTATTGAATACCTCAACTTGGGGCAGCGGTTTGTATTATGTTCGTATTCAAGCGAAGAAATCAGGAGAGACAGATTCTAAAATTGTTAAAATGATGGTGGAGCATTGAGATGATAAGAAAATCATTTAAAAATATGCTCAATTTGAGGTTATTGCTATTCATTAGCTTGCTACAGATGTTTTCTATGGCAGTATATAAAGTAAATGCACAGGCCGATTTGCGTTTTTACGGTTATTCTTATAATCATTTGAAATGGTTAACCATAGAAAGTAATCACTTTAAAATTCATTTTCAAGAAGGAAATAGTCGTTCAGCTCAAGTGGTTTCCCGAATTGCAGAAGAAGTTTATAAGCCCATTACCGAATTATATGAGCATGAACCAAATACAAAAGTCAGCATAGTTTTAAAAGACCGAGAAGATTATTCAAACGGTGCCGCTTACTTTTTTGATAATAAAATTGATATTTGGATTCCAGCCTTAGACACTCCACTTCGAGGTACACATAATTGGCTGAGAAATGTAATTACGCACGAATTTACACACATCATTCAAATTCAAGCGTCCATGAAATCGGATCGCCGTTATCCTGCGGCGTATGTTCAATGGTTGAATTATGAAGAAGTTCGTCGCCCAGATGTGTTATATGGTTTCCCGAATGGAATTATGACAGTTCCCTTTGCTGGTGTTAGTGTCCCAGCTTGGCTTGCTGAGGGAACTGCCCAATATCAACGTTCTAGCTTAGCGTATGATGAATGGGATTCTCATAGAGATATGATTTTGCGTACTCGTATTATGAAAACTCAAGCCATGACTTTAGATCAAATGGGTACTTTTTCATCAAAAACGAGTCTTGAACGTGAAACGATTTATAATCATGGTTTTGCGTTTAGTATTTGGATCGCCAATAAATTTGGCGAAAAATCGCTTAAAAATATATCGAATGCGCTATCAAGCAAAAGCGTAAATAATGTAGCAGAAGCGATTAAAATTGCTACAGGAACAGACGGTTATGAATTGCACAAACAATGGGTAAATGACTTAAAACAATCGTATGAAAAACAGTTATCTGGAGTAAATTTCTCAGAGGAAAAACTGATTGAAGAAAAAGGATTTTTTAATTTTCATCCTGTAAAACGTCCAGGACACAATCAAATAGCTTATTTAAGCAATAAAGGCTACGATTTCGGAAGGGTTAAATTATATTTTTATGATATCAAAACAGGTGAGACCCAATTAGCGAAAGTATTTGAGCAAAATGAGTGGTTTGGCGAACATCAACATACCATGAGTTGTGGACATGATGCGAGTTCTAAACTAATGATTGGAAATAGTTCATTTTCCTTTTCACCAGATGGAAATTCAGTTGTTTATTCTCGATTAGATTTAAGTAGAACTGGTGAAGAATATTTAGATATTTTTGAATACAATTTTAATTATAAAAAGGAATTTCGCCTCACCCATAATGCAAGAATGTCTGACCCTGAATGGGTTTCTTACGATTCATTAATTGCTATTACAAGAAGAGACGGGACTCAAAATCTAGTTTTATTTAATCGTACAGATACTTCAATTACTGCATTAACTAATTATTCAGCTGGCGAACAAGTCTTTTCTCCAAAATGGAATGCTCAAAAAAGGCAAATTTTATTTGCTTATTCTGATTTGTTTCAACGTGGGATTTTAAAGTTAGATCTAGAATCAATGAAAATTGATACGGTTTTAATGAACAATAAAACTGATTACAGAGATCCAAAATGGAAAGAAGACGGATCGGGGTTTTATTATTCTGCCAATCCTGATGGAATATTTAATGTGTTTGAGTTCGATTTTGAGTATCAAGAAGTAACAAAATTAACTTCTGTTATTGGTGGCGCATTTATGGCAGAGCCTATATTTAACAATAGTTTAGCCTACATTTCTTATCATGAAGATGGGTATAAATTAGCACTTGTACCCATTGACAAAAATCAAGACTTAGAGAGTAGTTATCGACCCATTTTGGCCAAAAATTATGATATAGAAGAAGTCGATTACTCTTATTTAAATGATTTTGATGATTCAGATATAAATGAATTGCCATTATTTGCAAGAGGTCGAAGAGAAACACAGCAAAAAGATATCGTAATTAAGACCAAAAATGCGTCAGAAAACCGATCTTATCAGGCCTATCAAAATGATTTTACCAAGCTAAGTGTATTTCCATTAGTACGATTCGATAATTATACTACTCCTAATGGGGCAAATGGTCGATTATTTATTGAAGGCAAAGTTGGTGGACTTGCTGGCAATCTGTGGCGAGACACAAAAGTTGGGGCTTATATGGCATCTCGAGAAGTCATTGATCGCTTAACCATTTATGCAGGTTTAATGTTTGGTCTTGGTTCTGTTACAAGTGATGGCTTAAATGACTTCTTTACACCAAGTCGCTTAGTAAATCTAGATCGAGATTTATTTTTTATGGCTGAATATCAAGGTCTTCCGTTTATTAAAACACATTGGTCTCCAACTATTTCCGTTGAAATGTATAATTTGAGAAGAAATGTTCCAAACGGAATAAGTTTCGAAGAATTTCCTTG
>CAZNTR010000090.1:0-15559 GCA_964575925.1 uncultured Chitinophagales bacterium | reverse complement strand
ATCTGACTTTGCTCATGTTCATTTTGCTAGTTAAACGATAAGCTAAAATACGTGTCTTATTTGTAATTATATATTAGGCTTTATATAATTATAAAAACAGGAAAAATAACTTACGCCTAGCTAGACTCTGACCCGTAGTTCTGCCTAATTTGGATTTAAATTATAGATACTACATAAAACAAATATAGGTTCACTCTCAAATTCGGATTTCGTTTCTATAAAAAAGGCAGTAGTTTTCGCAAAAACACGGTCATCCCGTGCCCTGACACGATTCGAAGAACCACGAATTGCTATCTCTGTCCAATATATTTTTTACTCAACAATCACTTTCTTTTGAATAGATTGGTTCTTAGTATGAGTTGCTGGGTTGAAGCCCAGCATGACCAACTAATAGATATGAAATAAGCTCAATAGGTTGCAAATAAGCTCTTATTTTCATTCATTATGCTACAGAAAACCGTTAACAAAATAATTCACTTTACAAAATATCAAAGTCCGAATTTGAATTCACTAATGCTTAATCAAATTTTCGTTTAAATATCATTGAACTAATCATTAACTGGAACTCAGGCTAATACCAATAGTTCGGGATAAGAATTAATAGTCACGTATGAATTTCATTATAACTGGAAAATAGTGGGGTATCTCACCGAAAATAAACTGGTCACAAAAGATAAATTATTGAATTTGAGAACTGAAAATACTGACTTCGGTACGGATAAGCCTCTAGATTAAATTTTAGTGGCTGATCAATCTGAAATGTATTTACTAGTTGACTACCCATTCAATGAATTTTGTCTAATGTTTTAATATTGCTAACTGTTATCACATTCAGCCTCTGACTCAAAGCCTTAACTTAAATTAGGTTCAAAACGAAGGGGGGAAACGCAAGCCCTCAGACTATAATTATAAAAAACTCATATCCCGAACTCAGCTCCTAATCTAGTAAAAAAAAGAATAATATTAAGATAGCTTATTCCACAATTCCCACATGAATACACTGTGCGGCTTCTTTCCCGATAATCAAAGGCTTCTCATTTAGAATTAAAGCTACAGGGCCATTAAACGGCGCTCTCGATTCTAAATAAATTTTTGTACTTGGAATTAAACCTAAACTGGCTATATAGCGGAGAAAATCAGGAGCTTGCTCTTCAATTCGTTTAATGATATACCATTGTTTTAATTCAACTTCAGTTAATAAATCGCCGAAATGACTTGGAATGGTTCCATCTTTTCCAGGAATAGGATCTCCATGTGGGTCAAATTTTGGGAATCCTAGCATTTCGTTAATTTTATCTTCAAATTGCTCAGAAATATGATGCTCCAATTTTTCCGCTTCAGCATGAACTTGATCCCAAGAGTAACCCATAATTTCATTCAGATATAATTCAAGTAAACGATGATGTCTAATTACTTCTAAAGCGACTTTCTCGCCAGCAGGACTCAGCGTTACACCTCTGTGCGACTTGTAATCGGCTAGGCCTAAGTCACCCAATTTCTTTAACATATTAGTAATAGAAGCCGCAGAATAACCCATAGCATCAGCAATTGCTTTCGTAGATGCATTTCCAGATTGTTGCAATTTGTAAATAGTTTTCAAATAATCTTCAATTGCAGGACTTAGTAAAGCGCGAATAGACGAAACGGAATTAGACACAGGGTAAATTCTGTAATTTTAAATGGTTTAAACTTGAATCCCAACGTTGATATCAGTATCGTTGAACACTCAAATTTGATTTGAATTGCTATAAAAATACGTGATTGATTCAAAAAATCTAATTTTACTGATTTCTTTTTGTTTACTAAGTGGGATTGCTGTGAAAGCTAATTCGAATTCTAGTTCGTATTTAGAGCTTAAAACAGGTGTATCAAGTGATTCTAGTTGGATTATGCCGAATTCTTATGAAAATTCAGAGTGGTCAGTTTTGGAATTAGATGACCCTACAAGTTTCAAAGTTTGGACCTTAAACTTTGTTGGGAATACCACTTATTCTGCCATTGTATTAAATGCAGTAATTGCGCACAAAGCGATTCCATATCTCACAAAAAAACTCTCCAGTAATTCAGCAATAGAAGGTTATGAATATAGTGAAACAGAATTAAGAAAGGATGAAATTCGCCTAAAAAGATTTTATATTCGCAGGGGCTTTATAAATGTGAATGTGAAAGTAGAAGTGACAAAAGGAGAAAAATGGTGGCAAAAAAATATCATATTTACCATTACAGAAAATAATCCAATTAGAATTCAGTCTGTCACTTATAAAACTGATAATAGTTTGTATGATAGTTTAATTTTTAAGCACAAAGCGATACAAAAAGCACAAGCACGTCAGCCTTTTCGAGTTGGAAAAAGAATGGAAACAGTTAGAATACAAGAAGTTGAAGGAATTTTTGTTCAAGAATTAAAACGATTGGGATTTCCTTTTGCGCAGACAAAAATAAGAGCAAATGTGGATTCAATTTTATTAAAATCTGATGTAACTATACATTTAATACCCTATTCATTAGCAACAATAGATTCTGTTAAAATAATTGGAAAACTAAGTGTTCCAGAGTCTTATATTTTGAAGGAAGCAGGGCTATACAAAGGAATGAGGTATTCTCAACAAAGTATTTCAACGGCGCAACAAGAGTTATTTAGTCATCAATTATTCCGTTTTGTAACAATAAGTATTCCATCGCAAACCAAAGACTCAAGTGTTTCATTAGTAATCCGATTAGAGGAAAATAAACTTCGATTATTAATGATTCGAGGAGGAGTTGGAACAGAAGAGTTAGTGAGGGCAGAAGTAACTTGGGCTCATCTAAATCCATTCGGAAATGCCCATAATATAGCTATTAGAACCCGTTCTGCCTTAAACACTGAAGCAGAATTAAGAATGGCTCGTTTAATTTTTGATTATAGTATTCCCTATTTTTTTAATACGAGAAGTGGAACCCGAACCTCTCCATTTATAGAATATCAAAATGAATATAGTTATCGTTTGGGGCGTTTGGGCCTAAATAATTCTTTTTTATATCAGCACAGTAAAGAGTTGCAATCTATTGTTTCTTATGAATATACCGTTAACAGAACAGCAGAGAAAACAACAAGAACAATTAGTAAAGACAGTTTAGAATTGTACAATATATCTTCACTTCAATTTGCATCTTTTTTTAGAATAGGATTTCTTGATCGAGAATTAGGTTGGTATATCAATCCAAATATTGAGTTTTCTGGTGTTGGAGGATTAGGAACTTATCGATACGATAAGTTCTTTATTGACTTAAGGCGCTATTTTCATCTTTCAAAGAAATTACAATTTGCGATTAAAACACATATTGGATTTATAAATGTTGAAAAAGCAGATGATATTCCAGCAGCTGTTAGATTGTATGCTGGTGGAACATCCTCGGTTCGTGGTTGGTTTTTAGATGACCTTGGGCCCAAACGTGTTCGATTTAATGATGATGGAAGTTTTGATCGTTTTGTTCCAATTGGAGGAAAGGCTTTGTTTTCTTTTTCTACAGAATTACGAAAACAGATAGATTTTCCTTTTAAAGGTTTGGGTTTTGCTACATTTTTAGATGGAGGTCAAATTTGGAGAGGAATAAGCGAAATTAATGTTATGCGCACTTTTGGATTTACAACAGATGTTATTGAAGGCACCAAATATAATGGAATTCAATATAGTGTGGGTGGTGGATTGAGTTATGAAACTCCAATTGGACCAATTCGCATTGATATTGCTTATAAATTAAATCCTACTGAGGCTGATTTAGCTATATTTGAAGGACACTCTTATGCAGGCCCAATAAAACGATGGGCAATTCACTTCAGTATCGGACATCCTTTTTAACAAGCTATGACAGATCAATCTTCAAATAGTACTAACTATTTCATTAACATTCTGCGAGGCTTGGGTTTAGGCGTTGTTGCTGTTATTGCTTTGTTTGGTCTACTTTTGGGTTTATGGCAAGTGGATGCCGTAAAAAATCAAGTGCTAAATAGTGTTGTTAAGAAAGTAAATGAACGTTTACTTGTACCTTTATCTATTAATAAAGTACGAGGATCCTTAATCTCAGATTTGAAATTAAGTGGTATTCAACTAGGAGAAGACCTTCATATCGATTCAGTTATTGTAAACTATTCACTATTAGATTTAATCAGTTCTGATTTAAAATTAAAAAACCTCAAAATTGTTAAACCAGAAATTAGACTTCAAGAAGCAACAGATACTACATTTTGGGTGCAACATCTTATTAAAGAGACACAAAATGAAGTTGACTCATTGCAAAATAAAGAAGAAAGTACGGGTTCCATCACAATGAACTCCTTAGAAATTAGTCAGGGATCTGTGCTTTTAATAGCTCCAAATTTAACGGGTTTAAAACAGACTGAGTTGACGAATTTTTCTGTACAAGCAGGCTTTTCATTTGGTAAAAATGGGATTTCAGGTAAATTAAAACAAATCGAAAGTGGTTTAGTTCTGCCAAATTTTGAAGATACCTTACAAATTGTTTTAAATGGGGAAGCAAAGCATGATCGATTTATTCTAACGAAGCTACTTCTAGGAACAGGAAAATCTGCCTTAGAAATGAATGCCTCACTCGATAAAGATTCCTTGTTAAAACAGGTCTCAGCTAATATGAGTATCAAAAACTTATCTAAAGATGATTTAACAAGTTTACAAGAAACCAGTCCAATAAAAGAAGATATTCAGGCTGAACTTAGTTTTTCCTTAGAAAATATGATGTTTGAAATTGCACTTGATGCTCAATCGGAATCAATAAAAAAACTAAAACTCACCGTAAAAGGAATCCGTGATAAGCAATTTAGCCTAAGTCTAGTAAAATTAGAATTAGGAGAGTCTGATTTTCAACAACTCTTAGGATTAGATAAGGAATATAGGTTGAAAACAGGTTTGATTTCAGCTGAAGGTTTCGTTCCACTTAATGCATACAAAAGTGGGAACTTTTCACTAAAACTTTTTGCGCAAGAGGTAAGGTTGGATTCCGTTCAATTCGAAGAACTAAAAATTAATGGAAATTTGGAGCGTAAAAATTGGACTTCCATCCTTTCATTAAAGCAAGAAAAATCTTTTTTAGAGATAAGGTCATCTGCCGATTCTGTTTTTTATTTTCCTAAAGTAATTTCTGAGATTTCCTTAAAAGAGTTCAATTTATTTGATCTTTATTCTTCGCCCAAAATAAAAACACGTTTAAATGGAACTACAAAAATAATTGTAAAGACGGAAGAAAAATTTGAGCAATTCGACTTTACTATGATTTCGGAACTTGTCAATTCTGAAATTAATGGGTTTGAAATTAGCGCATTACATACAAGTTTTGATCTTAGAAATGCAGAACTAAGGCTTAAGAGTAATGCAAAAATTAGCGATTCAAACATTGAGATTGAATTTAATTCAGCTAATATATTTTCAATTCCCCAAAGTTCGTACAATGCAACTGTTGAACATTTTGATCTAAGCACAATTCCAAGTTTGGACTCCATCAAAACTGATTTGAATATTACAATAGATGGGGAATGCGAAGGTTCGCATATTGATTCCCTTAAAGGGTATATGGCTGTAAATGTCGGTAATTCAAAAATAGGACTAGCTGAAGTAGAATCGTTCAATGGTGTTTTATCGTATGAAAATCAGCGACTTAATGCAGAAAATATGACCTTGAGAAGCGATTTTGCCGATATAGATTTAACTGCTGAAGGTTCTTATACCAATCTTAAAGACTCAACCAACACATTGAATCTTGCCATTTATTTAAAAAATACAAGTCCTCTAACAAGGGCAGTTTTTGGAAAATCAATTAAAGTTAAGGGTGGTATTTTGTTGGATATAAAACCAATTGGAAATAGTATTGGGATGGGAGTTTCTGCTGAATTAGATAATTTGAAATATGAGAATAATCAAATTGAAGCAATGGAACTTAGAGCTCAACTCAATTACTCCGATTGGCTTGATTATGATTTATTTGCCGACCTTCATTCTCCAATAATGTTTGATTTACCTTTTCATGATTTAGCCTTACGAACAACTGGGACTTTAAAAGGAAGTGTGTTAAGGGGTGACTTTGAATCGAGAATTGCGCTTAAAAAGGATAATGCAACTGCTTTACAAATGAGTTATTATGGGAAATTGAAAAAAAATGAGCTGTATTTTGGAGGAAAAATTATAGATGGATATTTCCAAAGCATTCGTCGGAATTTCAGTTTAGCAAACGAAGTTAATTGGGCGTGGAAACCGAATTATTTTGTTATGGATACCTTGCTTATCAAATCTGGTAGAGATGCTTATTTAAGTTTATGGGCTGGTATTTCTGATACGGTTTCACTCGCTACTATTAGAATGGAAAATCTTGATATGCTGGCAGCTTACAGTACGTTTTTAAAAAAAATGAGTGGAGAGGCATTAATAACTGGAAATCTAGCTCTAAGCATGATGAATAATGATTTAAGTGTTCATTCAAATTTGAAAGTATCACCACTTCAGTTTAAGTCAATACGTATAGATTCCTTGTTTTTTGCTACGCAATTAGTCAATGAAAAAGTATCTCTACAATCAGACTGGTTTACAAATAACAAAGATTTGTTACATCTTAATGCACACTTTCCTTTCCGACTTGGAGATCCCAATAAGATTGAGGAAGAATTTTTTGAACGTCCTGTTCATGTGGATTTAGCCATTCCCAATTTCTCACTTTTTGAATACAGTGAGCTCATAGATTCTTTAGGTTATGGAAGTGTTTTTGGAACTATAAATGCAGGATTATCAATAAGAGGAAAAGCTGATTCTCCCAAATTAACGGCGTTTATTTTTGCAGATACCTTACAATTAGCCAATGCATTAATCGATTCAATTCGAACGTATTATCAGTTCGAAGCAAAAGAACAACTAGTGAAAGCAGAAGGAAAAATCTTTTCATTAAATAGAAAAGTAGCTGATTTTATTGGTTCTGTACCGTTACATTTAAATTATCGAACTGGAGAGCTAAACCTACCTAAACAAGAGGAATCATTTAACGCAAGAATACTTACCGATAAGTTTGATATTAATGCATTTAATGACTTTTTGGACAATTATAAAATTAATAATCTAACGGGTTTGCTAACTATTGATGCAGGTTTACAAGGAGAAATTCAAAAGCCCTATTTTGATGGCTCAATTGAACTTAATAAAGGGAGTGTTGAACTAATAGAAAATGGAATTTTTCTTCGAGAAATAGAAACAAAATTAGATTTCACAAACGAATATGTGAATCTGAGCAAACTAAATCTTAAATCAAATTCAGGGACTTTTGATATGAATGGCTCCTTGTATTATGATCGATTTGAAATTAAAAACTCGCAAATAGATATCACGGCTAAAGATTTTCAGCTTATAAACACTAAAAATTTAAAGGTTCAGTCGAATGCATCGCTAAAACTGAGCGGAAAACCAGAAAATTTTGAACTTACAGGGAAAGTCTCTTTAAAAAAATCGGATGTCTTTTTAGAAAATTTTGGGGAGAAAACAATTGAAGATGTGTATTTAGACGAACAAGAAGTTAATCACGAGTACATCTTAGGTATGTACAATAATTTAACGGCTCAAGTAAAAGTAACTATTGAGCGTGATGTTTGGGTGAGGAATAGAGAATATCCTGAGTTAAATGTAGAGCTATCAGGAAGTTCAGATTTAATTAAAAATAAAAATGAAGATTTTCACTTATTTGGAACATTCAACACACGAAGAGGATATGCCAAACAGTTTTCAAAACGATTTAATTTAGATACCGGAAGTTTTACGTTTAGTGGTAATCCTGAAAATCCTGCAATACATATCGAAACGAGTTATGAATTACGAAAACCCAAAGAAATTAAAATTTGGTACATTATTGGCGGAACAGCTGAAAAACCAACGTTTACGTTCAAAAGTGATCCTGTTATGGAAAAGGAAGATATTGTAAGCTATACACTTTTTGGAAGACCTTTTGCAACACTTATGGGTTGGCAACAAGGTGTAACTGGGCAGTCAACTCAGAACGGTGCAATTAGTGATATGGCAGTTGGGGTTTTATTGGATAGAATTGAGTCTTATGCAACCGAAAAATTCGGTATTGATGTAATCGAAATTGATAACTCTTCACAAGCTTCGGGCTCTGGAACATCGATTCGGGCGGGAAAATATATTAATGATAAAACGTTTATTGCTATCGTTCAGCAATTAGGAGGTACCGACCCTGTGAGTCAAGTTGTGCTAGAATATTTGTTACGCCAAAATCTTGACTTAATTCTAACACAATCTAGTGATGAAAGTTCAGGCGTTGATTTACGCTGGAAATTTGAGTACTAAAAAGTCACGGATATGGTTGAATCTACTTGCCAATATTCACCCGGAACATAAACAATTGGATAACGAGATGGAATTTGTGGAATATAGATTTCAACAGGTTTACGTTCTCTCTTTAATAAACCGCCATTTTGATGTAGCCAAATATACAAGGAAATAGTTGTTCTAAAACCTGGTAATTGTACCGTGTCTCGTTTTAAATTGAAGTCCAAAAATCCTTTATTTAAATAGCGATAAGCCACAACAGAAGTAGTATCTTTAATTAGAACACGATCATAAGCATCAAATTTTGTTTCCATTGAAAGAGTAACAAAACCATTAATACGTTCACTTCTGTATAAAAAGTCGATGTAGACTTTGGGGTTTTCTTCTAAAACGGTTAAATTATAATCGGGATTCCATTCAATGTTTAGCCATTTTACCCAATTTGGTTGAAAAAATTGAAAAGACTGAAAATCTTCGCCAGTCCCATTTGCTGCAATCGTGTCTATTATTGAAGGATGTAAAAGTTGATCGTACAAATCGAAGTAGGTGTCACCGAATAAATGTACATATCCTTCACTAAATTGTAGAAACGAAGAAGTTCTTGTTTCAGGAGTTGGCGAGTTGGCTAAACTGTCTAAACGAACACGTCTAACTAATTCAATTACATTTTCTTTGCCTTGGTAGCGACTTTTTCCAGCAATTCGTGAATCGGCGTTCCCAATTTTTGTGGTATCAGAGTCATTGTACGTGTAAATTGAATAAAACCAAGCAGAACTGGTACTTTCAGGAAGGCTTAACTCTAGGCTTGCAACATCCTCATCTTGGCAAGATGTGAAAAACATACATAAGGAAATAAATATAATAAGTGATTGGCGAAAAGGCATGCGTGTGGTTGATTGAAATCATCAA
The DNA here is from genome assembly GCA_964575925.1 of uncultured Chitinophagales bacterium. GTDB lineage: Bacteria > Bacteroidota > Rhodothermia > Balneolales > M1805 > M1805. The sequence continues at coordinate 6,335 of CAZNTR010000090.1, read as the reverse complement.
AAGAATCTAAAAATACCAAAAACAATTGGTTAAAATAAGCAAACAAACCAATTTATAGGTATTTTCCACCTGAAAACGCAAACTAGACCTTTTAATTATGAAATTTAGAACTATTTCTGTCCATGGTGCATATCATCCAGAAAAATTGACAGATGCCATTCCACCTTTACACTTTTCTACAACGTTTGAACATCGTGATGACTCGTCTTTGCTATATTCTAGAGTTCAGAATCCGAACCGAGAGATGTTAGAAAATCTTGTAGCAAAATTAGAAAAGGGTAAATATGGTTTTGCGTTTTCATCTGGTGTAGCAGCGATAAATGCCATTCTGCAAACGCTACCTGTAGGTAGTACTATTGTTGCGCCAAAAGAATTGTATCACGGTGCGCGAATTTTAATGAACAATTTACAAGAATGGAAAAAATTCAATCTTCATTATGTTGATTTGAGTTTAAATGCAAGTTTTGCTGAATTAAGCCATTTAAAACCCGATTTATTGTGGATTGAAACTCCATCAAACCCAAATTTTACGGTTTCTGATGTAAGAATGCTCTGTGAATGGGCAGGGAATAACAATTGTTTAACCGCTGTTGATTCAACTTGGTTAAGCCCTGTTTACATGAATCCATTAAGATTAGGCGCTAATTTTGTAATTCATTCTGCTACAAAATATTTAAGTGGCCATAGTGATGTTTTAGCGGGAATTGTGGTTGTAAATGATGAAAAATTAGCGGCTAAAGTAAGAAATGTTCAGATTTCACAAGGAGCAGTTTTAGCGCCTTTTGATTGCTGGATGATAGTTAGAAGCATCAAGACTTTAGAATTACGCGTTAAGGCGCAATCGTTTACAGCGAGTAAACTTGCGCATTGGTTAAAAGACTTAACTTGGGTAGATCAGGTTTTATATCCTGGGTTATATACGGGAAACGAAGGAGTAGTCCATCGTCATCAGGCTAGCGGAAACGGCTGTATGATTTCAATATTGGTAAAAGCGCCATTGGAAACCGTTAGAGAATTTGCAAAAAAAACAAAGTTGATTATTAATGCAACAAGTTTAGGTGGCGTTGAATCGACTTGGGAACATCGATTTACTTCTGAGGGCGAGAATTCCCCAACTCCAAAGAACTTAATTCGTTTTTCTGTGGGTTTAGAAGATGTTGACGATTTAATGGCCGATATTACTCAAGCTGCTACTTCAGTTGGCTTGATTTAAGTTAGAGTCTTCATGATTACTTAAAGGAAGTTGAATGTAAAAAGAACTTCCTTTTCCTTCGATGCTTTCAGCCCAAATTTTACCATTATGTTCTTCTATAATTGATTTACATATAATTAAACCTAAGCCATTTGAATTTTCATTATTGGTTCCGGATCGCATTTTCGCCGAATCTGATGAAAATAGAATCGATACTGGTTCTTTAGGAATCCCAAGTCCATAATCTTTAATTCGAATTATGCCGAAATTGTTTTCAATATAAGAGTCAATCTCGATTTTACTTGTAGGATGACTAAATTTTATTGCATTTACAATCAGATTCGAAAAAACTCTGATTAACTTATCTCTATCAGCCTGAACGGTAAAATTGCTTAATTGGGTCCGAATTTTTTGAGATTTTTGATTGGCTTGAAATTGACAAAGTCTTACGCAATGCAATAAAAGTTGATCTATTTCAATAGAAGAAGTTTTTAACTCAAGTTGAAATTCCTTGTCATTAAGAATACTGTCAATTTGTTTTAAAGCCGTAAACCCGATTGCACGAATAGTTTCGGTATGGGTATGAATTTCATTTAAATCTGTTTCCATTTCAATAAGTTCAGCAAAACCAACTATTCCTGATATAGGATTTCTCAAATCATGGGCAACAATACGAACCAATTTTAATTTTTCATTATGTGAAATTTCTAGCTCGTTATACGATTGATTCAACTTTTCATTGAACTCTTCTAAATTTTGTAAAGCTTTTTTTCTAAACCGTGATTGTTTGAAGATTTGATAAAGAATAATGATTAATAAGAACGTAATTACAAGAACGCTTCCTAGAATAAAAAAATTAATCTTTTGCTGTTCTTTTAAATCAGTTACGGTTGCTAAGTTTTGCTTAAGTAATAAATTGCTGTTTATATCAAAATTTTGCCATTTTGTAGCTTTTTCAGTAACAGAATCTTGAAATGCTTTATAATCAACAAATGATCGATAAGTCTCAGATTTGTCCTTTTTTAATGCATCATTATAGAGCCAAACAAGCCTTTTAAAGCGTAAATAGAACTTATTGGGATCTTCAATAGTTACCTCCTCTTTAAGGGAGTTAATCAGTGTTTTGGCTTCATCAAATCGTTGTTTGTTAACTAATACTTCTGCTAATTTAATCTCAGTTAAGATTGCATCGAATCGGTATCCTCCAACTGACTTATTTCTAGCAATACTTTGTTTTAATAATGATTCAGCATTAATTAAATCTCCTAATTTGTAATAGATATACCCTAAGTTTCCAAAAACAATAGCATTATAAGCCGTATATAGTCGGTTGTTAGTTTGATTTTTTTCATTCTTAATTATTTGTGTAGGTATTATAGCTTTTTCAAGGTTAACCGCAGCGCTATCAAGTTGATTTAATTGCTCAAATGCAAGTGCTATATTATTGTAATAACCTAAATTACTAGTATAGAGTTTAAAGGTGTCTTTCTCACAATAAAGTCTTTTTTTTAGAGTTTCTCGATAGAAAAAAATCGAATTTTCATAATAACCTTGTTTGTACAATAAACTCCCAATATCTCCCTCAAAATCTATATAAGCACAAGAATCTAAATTCGCATCGATGAACGACTTCGATTTTAAAAACTGTGTAATGGCCTCATCAAAAGATTGCAGTTCAAATAAAATTTCTCCTTTTAGACGTAAATGTCTTGCATAATAAGTTGGGTAACTATTTTTATAGGGTTCTAAATAATACAAAGCTGAATCTGTATAAAGAAGCAGTTTAGGATGCTTAATTTTATTGAAATAATATAAGCCTGTAAGTTTTGAATAATATGTAAATAAGCCTAAATCTGTGTCAAAAACATGGGCTGTTTTTACAGAATCTGTATAAGCAAGAGCTTTTTCTACTGAATGATATCGTGCTAGAGAATCAGATAGATAACTATAAGTTTCGTAATCATCCATGCTAGGTTGATTTGATTTACTTGAATTTGAACAAGTTTGAAGTAATAAAAGTAAACTAAATCCGACGAATGATAATTTTAGACTTTGCAAAATTGACAAAAATAGATTCTTTATAACACGATAACGAGTATACCTATTTTTAAGAAACAATTAAAAATTTTTTATTACTTAACTAAACTAATTTTTTGAGTTGTAATTTGTGAACCTTGGCTTAATTTTATTACGTAGATTCCTGATGCAAATCCATTAAAATCAACAGTTAACGAATAGTTTCCAGCTGATTGATTTTCATTACGAACGGTTTTTACCATTCTACCAAGCAAATTATAAATCTCCAATTTCATTTGTCCAGAATTCGATAATTCGTAGCTAATAGTGGTTGAAGGATTAAATGGATTTGGATATACCGACTTGATTTCAAAATTAGATGATTTTTCGTCAGGTTCTGTTGATAAAGAGTGACTCATAACACGTAAAACCTGTGTCTCGTAAGCTTCTAAACTTGGAATGAGATTTCCTCCACTTTCTGAAGCAAAAACTTGAACTTCTTCACCATTCATTAAGTTCTCCATGCTATAATTTACAGTATGGTCAACTAAGCCAATTGGTGTAAATTCAGTTTGATCAATGTTTTGAGCACTTAAATTAACTACAAATATTAAGGTGGAATCTAGATTTCCTAGCTCTGAAGTTCTAGAATATATAAAAACTCGCTTGTCTTCTGTTGGAAATAAAAACAATTCGCCCGTTTGAATTTCTTTATAAGCATTTCTTAATTGAATCATTTTTTTGTAATGATTAAGTAATGAATTCTCATCAGTTTCTTGTAATGCAACATTTTTTCGAGGGAAATCTGAGTTAAGACTTATCCATGGATTTCCACTTGTAAAACCTGCATTTGAAGTATTATTCCAATGCATAGGAGTTCGAATATATTCATCTGGATTAGCGCCAGTCATTCCAATTTCTTCACCATAATAGATGTAAGGAATGCCAGGAAAACTTAAGTACAAAGAGCTTGCTGCCTTGTTTTTTGGAATGGAATTTCCCAACACATTTTGTACACGTTCCATATCATGATTGGTCAAAAATAAGCCAAACTGTTGATCTGGATAGGAATTATAAGCATTTGTAATAGCTTGGCTTATGGATGACTTATTTCCAGAATTTACACTTGATAAAATACTTCCAGCAACATCAAACTCAAAACAATAATCAATGCGATCGGGAATAACATAGTCTAAGACTTTATCCGTACTTGTCCATGCTTCTCCAACAGTAAATACATTTGGATTGTCATTTTTTATGTGTGTTGAAAAATCAGCAAAAAATTCTTGCGTTTTTGGTAAATCTTCGAGAATTTTTCCTTCTTCAAAAATATATTTTACAGCATCGAGACGGAAACCATCTACTCCAGTTTCTTTAATCCAAAACGAAGCCGCGTTGAAAATAGAGTCTTTAACGGCAGGATTCTCATAATTCAAATCTGGCATTCCACTCCAAAAAATACCATAATAATAACTCGAGTTTCTACTATGCCAAACACCTTGTCCCCAAGGTCCATTAAAATTTGGATTAGTTTGATTCCAAACATAAAAATCGCGATACTCAGGGTTATTATTCGCCGATTGCTGAAACCAATAATGATCAGATGAAGTGTGGTTCATTACATAATCGATAATGATGGCAATTCCTCGTTTATGTGCTTCATAAACTAAGCGTTTAAAATCATCCATTGTTCCATATTGTGGATGTACACCTCTATAATTGGTAACATCGTACCCATGATAACTTGGTGAAGGATGAATTGGCATCAACCAGATTCCTCCTATTCCTAAATCGTCTGTCGTATTTGGATCGCCATCATTCAAATAATCTAATTTTTCTATGATTCCGTTAATATCTCCAATACCATCACCATTGGAATCATAAAAACTTCTGACAAAAATTTCATAGAAAACGCGATTATTCCACCATCTCATCTCCGCTATTTCACGTTCAGTTACGGTAATATAATTTGCTAAACTTAAGGTATCTGCTTCTCCTTTTGTATTTGAGCAAATCAAAGTAACGCCAAAAGTTCCAGTTTCTTTATAAAGGACTTGTGGTTCAAAATCATTTGAAAATTCAGGGTTTCCGCCTTCAAAATGCCATAAATAAGTATCAATAATTCCATCAGACACATTATGAAAAGTAATTTGTTGACCAGTTTTTATTTCAGTTATCGGAATAGAAAACCCAGAAATAGGAGGCCCAGAAGGTAATTTTTTATCGTTGTACCACACTTGTAAGGTATCATTTTCTTTCTGAATGGTAAAAGATCTATTATTGCCACCACCTGGAAATTCTTCTCGCCCATTCCAAGCGCCATTCATTCTGAATTTGAATTCAATTTTTTGGCCAATGGTAAATCCAGTAACAGTTCGAACGTAAATGGAATCACCAGAATCGTCACTTAACTTTAAAAGATTTCCTCCCCAATTGTTAAATGTTCCCGCAACATCAACTGTTTCTTTTGTTTTATCAAATAATTCTTTTTGAATTTGATACTTCATATTTACCTGAAATGTAACAGAAGCAGATTGAGCAAACAGGTTTGAGACAGAGACAAGACTCAGCAAAATAAAAGACAAAACTGAAAAACGCATAAAACCAACCATGAAAAACAAAATTGAAGAAGAAGTTAATATAGGTAAAATAAGTAGATACAAACGAGTTTCGTATTGGTAGAAATGTAATAGCTTATCTCAAATTGTCATAAAATGTCATCTCAAAATAGTATGGACAGAATCTATTCATGGGAAATTGAATGCTAATTTTAGTTTTTTTGTAGTAGATAAATTCCCTGTTACCAGATTATTGTCTGTTTAAGAAGCCCGTCAATTGCAACCCAAAACCACTATTTTGAATAAAATAAACTGAATCTATTTAACTTTCAAGAATACTACTTCAATTGTTTCATCCTCAACAAATAGTATCTTTTCTTCAACATACTTTTTAAATAACTTCGTTAAATGTTAACATAAAGGTGTTATTGAGTTTAATTAGATAATCATTAGGGAAGTAACGATTTCCTCACCATGATTGGATTTTATGAAATCAAAACAAGTATGCTTGATATGTAATTAAATGATGAGTCCACTCCGAAAAGTCCGAGCAGGCAACACCCTTTCTA
>CAZNTR010000089.1:0-15667 GCA_964575925.1 uncultured Chitinophagales bacterium | reverse complement strand
GTTTCTTTGCGAAAACCACTGCCTTTTTTATAGAAACGAAGTCCGAAAGTTGAGCATCTTAAATGTGAAAGTGGTGACCGTAGCGATTTTGGTCGTAGAGTGCTTAATAAAAAGTTACTAAGATGTAAAACAGTACTTAAAACAAATAGCTGTTCAGAATTAATAGAAAATGCTAATTTTAAAAAATCAGTCTTTTTAAGTTTATGTTATCTATTAACAGAGATGAAGTGTCATTTAATGACACGTATTTACTATTCTCTTACCATTCTATAAATTATTTTGCAAACAATCTTAGGTAATTGATATTTATTATATGACATCTCTTGAATTTTTCCAAAATAATTTTTCTAATGATGATTTTGAGAAAAATTCTAATGAAAATGGGTTTACATTTTGGTATGCTTCTTATTTAATGGACTTGTTAGATTATTCTAGCATGCAATCGTTTATGAAAGCGATTAATAAAGCCATGACTACAAGTACTACGTTGAATATTCCTATTCATGAAAATTTTATTACTGTTAATCGCGAACTTGATGGGAAGACGTTTACTGATTTCAAGTTATCTCGTTTTGCATGTTACTTAACAGTTATGAATGCTGATAACAAAAAAAGACCAGTAGCAGAAGCTCAAGCTTATTTTGCGACATTGGCAGGAGCAATGCAAAATTATTTAGAGGAATCTGAAAAGGTAGATCGCGTTATTGTAAAAGGCGAAATTACAGAAAAAGAACAATCTTTGACAGGTGTAGCAAAAAAGGCAGGAATTGAATCTTATCCTTTATTCCAAAATGCTGGTTATAGAGGTATGTATAATATGAATATTGGTAAATTAAAAGAGTTTAGAGGTATTCCTAGTAAACGAACTGTTTTAGACTTTATGGGTAAGGAAGAGTTAGCTGCACATTATTTCCGAATTACACAGACTGAATTAAAAGTGAAACAAAACCCTAATATTTCGGGTCAAAAAATGCTAGAGTACACTGCTGAAACTGTTGGGAAACAAGTAAGAAATACAATGATTGAAATTAGTAATACAGCTCCAGAACTATTACCAATGCAGCAAGATATTAAAGAAGTTAAAAAGCAACTGAAGGCTAAAAGCAAAAGCCTTAAAAAGATAGATAAAAAATAACATTTATGATTTTATAACGGCGCCTCGAAGCGCCGTTTTTATTTTGGGGCTTGAGCGTACTTTTGAGATTTTAACCCTCAATATATTTTAGCTAAATGGCAGGTAAACAACATTGAAAACCTTCAGTTTTGCACGATAATTGATCAATGAGAAAAAGCAGATGCGCTTGAGATTTAGGGCAAAAGATTTCTTCATTTAACAATACAGAGCAATTAGGAATCGCCGAAGACGAACGCAGTTCCATCTTTGATTTATACTGCACCAATGAAGCTGGAGAACACTTTATCGTTGAATTACAACGAGCTAGTCAGACATATTTTATTGATAGAACTATTTTCTACTCCTCGTTTCTTATTCAAAAACAAGGCAAAAGAGATAAGAATTGGAATTATGAACTCAAGGCAGTTTAAACCATTGCTATCATCAATTTTAAAATGGATAAGTCTCTACAAAACAAAGACAACTATTTGTATCGTGTAAAACTGACTGATATAGAAACACACGAAATTTTTTATCCCAAACTCACATTTATTTACCTTGAATCATACCTAAATTCAAAAAGAAAGCAGTAGAACTTCAAACCCCGATAGATAAATGGTTATACGTTTTCAGGAATCTGGAAACCCTACAAGAAATACCAGAAAAGCTAAAGGAGAACATTTTCATGAAATTCATTGAACAATCTTTAATTGAACATTTGCCGAAAATCGATCGCAAAAATTACCAAGCAAGTCTTAAACGCTATAGAGATTCATACAGCGTTCTAGAAACAGCCGTTTCAAAAGGTTTTGAAAAAGGAAAAGTCGAGGGAATTGCAGAAAGAAATACAGCTGTTGTAATTGCGGCTCATAACAAAGGCTTTTCTATTTCAATAATTTCCGAACTAACTGGCTTATCCGAAAATGAGATTAAGAAAATTCTCGAAGAAAATCTCTGACCTAAAAGACTTAATGAGGATACCCTTAATTCCTAAACTAAATTTCCAATAAAATTTCACAAAAAAAGCTGTTAAACATCTCGTCTAACAGCTTTTTTAATAAAATGCACAGCGTAATCGTCTATAAGCCGGATTCTGTATCCCGAAATAAATCGGGACAGCAATCATTTATCTTGCAAGAAGTATCACTACTCTTGTCTTTGCAACCTACCCGGCCGTATTGCGACAGACAACACACGACCTTATTTGGTTTTGCACCTCGTGAGGTTTACCTTGCCTTTTGTGTTACCACAAAAGCGGTGCGCTCTTACCGCACCATTTCACCCTTACCAACTCGAAAGTTGGCGGTTTCTTCTCTGTTGCACTTTCTGTCGCCGGAGCTGTGCGTCCGACGCCTTCCCGTTAGGAAGCACGATGCCTGTCGGTGTCCGGACTTTCCTCACATGCCTAAGCATAGCGCGATTGCCCGACGATTATGTTTTTCTAAAATGAATTACTTAAATGAAACTATTCTAACAAATAGATTTCTAAATTAGCATTAATTCCTATCGATTTTTGAAAAGATATTTGTACTCATTTTTTGTACAATAGTCAGAAATAAACCATTTTTTCACCTCTTAAACCTAAAAAACAATTCAAAAGCTTACAGAGTCAATCCAAATGGATTTAATTTACTTCGTTTACTAAACATGCTCAATCTTACTCCAAAAAGTCGAATTAATCTTTAAATCCATTCAATTCGTGTAAAAAAGCTCATGATTTTACATAAAACTACTTTTCAGAGATTACTCAATCTTATAAGTTAAATTCGCGTTCAGCATTATCAAAAAAACTTTGATCGATTACAATACGACCAGAGTTTTCATCAATAATTAATCTATTTTTTTTGCGAACATCTACTTGAATTTGAGCAGGAAGCATCATTCCCATACTTGCACCACTAACCATTGGTACAACCACAAGTCCGTTTTTAAAACCACCACGTAAACGTTCATAGTTTCTTAAATATCTGTCGCCTAATTTCTTGCAAGCAGCATTACGTGTTTGCATTAATGCTTCTTCTTCTTCTTTTGTTTGTTTTTTAAGATGAGTGAGCTCATGTTTTTTACGAACTAACAAGTCTTGCATATCTTCTAATTCAAGAGCGTAATGTTCTTCATTTTTAACGGTTTCATCTAAAACAATTTCAATATCATCAAGACGAGATAATGCATTGCTTACTCGTTGTTTTTGTGATTCAATTTCTTTGCTTAAAGCGTCGTACTCTCGATTATTTCGAACAGAAAGTTGTTGTTTTTCATACTTTTCAACCAAGGCTTTTGCTTCAACGATATCTCCATCAAGCATTTTCAACTCTTTGCGTAATGAGGTTTCTTCAGCTCTCAAATGTTTAACTTTATTTTCAATTCGGCCAAGATCCATTTCGATATCAGCAATTTCTTCAGGTAAATCACCTCGCATGCGGGCAATTTCGTCTATTCGTGAATCTATGAATTGGAGATTAGCCAAATGTTGTAAAATGTCTTCCATAAGATATTCTGGAGTTTACTGGGTTTTAGGTTTATTTTGTTGTTTAACTAAATTCTGATGTACAAAAGTCTGCATAGGGTTTGTTTCCACTTTCGATACCAAAACAGATAATTCTGGAAATGCACTTTTTATTTTTTCTTGAAGTGTTTGCGCAATGAACCGTTCGGTTTCATAATGCCCAATGTCAACTAAGAGAAAATCGTTCTTATCCATAAAATAATCATGGTACTTAATGTCAGCAGTGATGTAAGCATCTGCTTTTGCTTTTATGGCTTTTTTTATAAACGAACTTCCTGAGCCACCACAAACTGCAACGGTTTTAATATTCTTTGCTTTTCCACTAAAACGAAAAGTCTCTAATCCTAATTTTTCAGAAATCTGTGCAAAAAATTCTTTCATTGATAAACCATTTTCCTGAAGCAATCCGATTACACCAAAACCGTAATTTGGATTTGAACCTTGCACTTTGCTAATAAATAGTTGTTCTACATTTAGTACCGTCAAATTCGAAACACATTTCGATTGAAAAGCAGCATCAAAAACGATTTGAATAGAAGCAAATCCATTTTTCTGATTTGAGCTATGATAGGAGAAAACCCACTCGGAATTATTTGAGACAAAATTGTTGAGATTTTCTACTTGAGTTTCTAAAATTTTAGCTTCAATTCGGGATAACTTACCTTCACCATCAGAGAGAAATTGAGTTTCTTTTAAACCTAAGGTTTCAGCTAAAACAAACGAAACGCCACCTTTTACAGAATCCAGATTGGTATGACTAACAAATAAATTGATGGAGTTTTTAATGAGTTTGATTAACAAACGACCACTTGCAGTTGCATCGGTTATAGAATTTATGGATGGGAAAATAACAGGGTGATGAGCAATAATCAGATTTGCATTATTTTCGATTGCCTCATCAATAACGGAATCGGTAACATCTAACGTAGTTAGAACTCCTGTTACAAAATCATTTGAATTTCCAGCCTGCAATCCCACATTGTCATAGGATAACTTAAGATCTGCCGGCGCCCACCGTTGCAGAAAATCTACGATATGACGTACAGTTACGTTCATAATCTTGATTTTAACACCCCTCCCCGGGTCTGTGCTAATAATCTAATTAATATCAAAGGCGAAAATGTCATCAATATTATTGGTATAAGGGGTAAAATATACCGTTTATTGTGTAATTTTAAAAGAGTAAATGAAATAAGAGATCTAAACTAACACCGATTTATTGTGATTTTTTCAAAACAAGATGTAGAACAGTTTCAAATTCATCTTTCTGAGGTTCAAGAACGAATTATTAAAGCAGCACACACTGCTGGAAGAGACCCAAAAGACATTCAACTTATTGCCGTAAGCAAAACTCATCCCCTAGAAGCCATTAAAGTTTTTTATGAACTTGGACAACGTCATTTCGGAGAAAACAAGGTTCAAGAAATGAGTTCAAAGTGGGAACATTTCACAGCCGATGACCTTCAGTGGCACATGATTGGAGCACTACAAACCAATAAACTTAAATATTTAGCAAAACGCGCTAATTGGATTCATTCCATCTCAAAACCAGAGCAATTAAAAGAACTTCAAAAGCGTTTGACAACTGAAAACCGAAAAATGAATATTCTTTTTCAGGTTAACATTAGTAATGAAGATCAAAAAAGTGGATGTGAACCCAAAGAGCTTGATTCTTTATTTTCATATATGGAAAACTGCCCATCCATTACGGTTCGAGGATTAATGGGAATCGGTTCACTTGAAGCTGAAGCAGAAGACAATCGCCCACAATTTCGATTACTTCGTACTTTATTAGAAGAACATAAATCGAAATGGAGCTCCGAAACTATTCAATTAACTGAACTTTCGATGGGAATGACTTCTGATTTAGAGGTGGCTATTGAGGAGGGCTCAACGATGATTCGTGTCGGAACAGCGCTTTTTGGTCACAGAGATTATTCATTATAGGCTTGATTATTTCTTTCCAATAAATACATTTCTTAAAATTTGTTCACGAAAATGAATGTTTCTAAACTTTTACTTCTCTCTCTATGCCTAGTTGGACTTCATTGTACCAAATTAGAAAATGTGACTCCGAAATCTGATCAAGATGAAATTCTTTACACTGATGCTATATTTGATTCTCAGATAATCCATTCAAACGCTGATAAATTACGTCAGATTCAAACGGATAGTATTCTTACCGGTCAACGCTCAAATGCTATTACAAAAGCGGTTGAAACCATTTCTAAAGCGGTTGTAAGTATAAGCGTAACGGAGATAATTAAAGAGCGTGACAGACTAAAAATGGATGTGTTTTATGGTTTATTTGTTGAGCCAGGACAAATGAGAGAGTTTAATTCTTTAGGAACAGGTTTTATTGTTAGCGAAAACGGTTATGTAGTTACCAATCAACATGTAATTGGAAATAATGCATCAAAAGTTATTGTAACGTTATCGAATGGTGATGATTATGAAGCACAAGTGATTGGTTATGATGAATATGGAGATTTAGCTCTGTTAAAAATTTCTGGACAAGATTTTGATTTTGTAGAATTCGCCGATTCCGATCAAATCTTAGTGGGAGAATGGGCAATAGCAGTAGGAAATCCTTTTGGACTTTTTTCTGATGGACAAGCTTCTGTAACACTTGGTGTAGTTTCTGCAACAAAACGAGATTTCAGACCAAATCCACAAGAGCCGCGCGTTTATTTAGACATGATTCAGACCGATGCTGCTATTAATCGTGGGAATTCTGGTGGGCCACTTTGCAATAGTTTAGGTCAAGTGATGGGAGTTAATACCTTCATTTACACTGGCGGAACAAGCGATGGATTTGTTGGCTTAGGATTTGCGATTCCAAGTAATACTGTTTTGAAAATTATTCGACAGCTTCGAGAAAAAGGAACAGTTAGTTTAGATTATGATCCAGGATTTGATGTAAAACCGATTACGGTTGAACGGGCGTATCAATATCAACTTCCTATGATTCAGGGTGTTTTTGTATTTAGTGTAAATAAGGATGGGCCTAGTTTCGACGCAGGAATACTTCCTGGAGATGTTTTAGTAAAGTTCAATAATGAACGGATTTATAGTTACACTCATTTTCAGGCTCTTTTGAGAGAATTTAAAGCAGGAACAACAGTAACTGTCGTTATTTTGAGAAAAGGCAGATATTACGAAACCGATTTACACCTTAAGAAAAAAATGTAGGACGGTCTATCAGGACTCACAGTCCTTAAAAACTTACTTAATTATTTTATGGAACTTGAAGGACTGTGAGTCCTAAAAGACCAATTTAATTTTCTTATCGATCTTGAAGGACTGTGAGTCCTAATAAGTTCCGTCTTAAGCTACAAGTTTATCTGATTTCTGAGACGAAGGGTAAATCAATCCAGTTAAAACAACCGTTGCAGCACCAAGTGGATTTAACCATAAAAAGGCAAAAGCTTTTCCTGAATTTTCAGGACTTGTAATAAAAGTTGAATGGAAAAAATATGAATCAGTAACATGATTATAAAAAATAGAATCTGCTAGAAACACGACAATCATTCCAAGAATTAAACCAACAAAAGCGGCATTTCCACTAACTCGTTTAAAAAACAGCAATAAAATAAATACACCCAAAATTGAACCATAAAAATACGAACCGATCTGATTTACTAATTCAATTATAGATTTGGTTTCACCTAAAGCAATAGCAGATATGGTTGCTAATATTCCCCAAAAAAGTGTCGCTGTTTTAGATGATTTCAAATAATGCGCATCTGTTTTTTTAGTTTCGTGTAATCGATAATACCAATCCACAATACTACAAGTGGATAAAGCATTTAATTCGGAATCGATACTTGATAAGGCCGCAGCAAAAATCGCAGATATTATTATCCCAATTACACCAATTGGCAAATAGGAAATGATGAAAAAAGGAAAAATATAATTGGTGTCATTTAAATCGGTTTGGAGTACTTCTGCTCTACGATTCATTTCCAACTTTTTTAAATCCTGCAAGGCTTTATCAGCAGCTACAAATGCTGCTTGATCCGTTTTTGATCTGGTTTCAATTGCTTTTAAAGCGCTTTCTTGCCTCAGTTTTGCTAATGCTGCAAAACTAGATTCAGCATCGGCAAATTCTTTTAAACGCTCTTCTGTTTGAACACTGGAATTGTCAGCCGTTCTAAACGACAGTGGCATTGGATTAAAAATGAAAAAGACATACAGCAAAACACCAAGAAAAAGAATAGTAAACTGAAGAGGGATTTTTGCGAATGCAGAAACCAACAACGATTGTTGGGCATCCGTTTGTGATTTAGCTGTTAAATAACGCTGAACTTGACTTTGATCTGTACCGAAATAGGAAAGCATAAGAAATAAACCTGCTATAAATCCACTCCAAACCGTGTACTTATTGCTAAAATCCCAAGAGAAATCTACTGTTTTTAACTTATCTAAAGATCCAGCCAAATAAAGTGTATCACCAATTGAAACAGACCCAGGCAATTGATTCAAAATCCAAAACAAAGAAAAGAAAATGCCAAAAAACATAATACTCATTTGCTTTACATCGGTTCGAATGACTCCTGAAATCCCACCAAACATGGTATAAATTGTAGCAATGAACCCCATAATCAAAATAGTAATCGGCAAACTAATGTGTAATAAAAGAGAAAGAACATAAGCCGGCGCAGCTATAATGGTCCCTAAAGCCAAACCTCTCGATATCAGAAACAATCCAGAAGTTAACAAGCGAGTTTTTAAACCAAATCGATCTTCTAGAACTTCATACGCACTAAAATTTTTCAACTTATGATAAAATGGAATTAGCGTAACTGACAGTAGAATCATGGCAAATGGCATAGACAGATAAATCTGAATAAAGCGCATGTCGCTCGTAAATGCTTGCCCTGTAGTGCCAATAAAGGTAATTGCCGAAGCCTGTGTTGCCATTACAGATAAACCCATTGCCCACCATGGCATGGAGCGGTTTGCTAAAAAATAATCTGTAATCGTTTTGGCCTGTTTCCCACCTCGAGTTCCATCCCAAATAGTGTAAGTTAAAAAACTGCCAAGAATTACCCAATCAATCCAACTCATGGCATATTAAACACTATGGTGAACAACCAAAGCAAGAGGAAAAATCCAATTCCAGAAATAAATGCAGCGTAAAAAAATTGTTTCTGAGTAATTTTAGTCAATTCGTTAACTCGATTTTGTGAAAGAAAATTGAAAGTAACAATTTAATCTAATTCATCCTAAATAGTTAACTCATCAAAATCACTTCGTTTTCTTGATGATTACTTGGCTTAATAACCTTAGTTCGGGTTAATGATTAGTTCAACGGTTTTAATCAAAAAAAGAATAAACAATGGAGAACCTGCATTTATATAGCTATGACATCTTTACTTTAATACGAAATTAGGCAGAGATGCGGGTCAGAACCCAGCATGACCAAATTTATATTTATCTAGGTTATTTTAATTTCTTATCCCAAACTCAGGTTACAAGGGTTCAAAACAGAGTTTGAGTTGAAAAGCAATTTTAGAATCTTCCTAACAATCTTCTACTTAATGAACAATATACACACCAAGTAAACATGTCTAATGAATAGCCGTAATTGAGTAATTCACAAAACCTTTTCAGAAATTCGAAGATTCCTATCGAAAAGGCTCTGTATTAATACATAACGGGATTCTTGGACATATAAATTTTATCAAATTGAGGGAAAACCAAAAAATAAACGTTTCCTCTCTCAACTATCAATACTTAAGAAAACAGATCAATAATCTGCTTTACAAAATTTGTATACGCATTTGGGATTGCTACAAGTGAAAACAGTACACCCCAAATAGCACCTGCAATATGGGCGTCATGATTAACTCGTCCTTTTTGCGCTTTTCCTGCATAAATACTGTACGCCATAAATAAGAAGCCAAAAATTACCGCAGGAATTCCAATTGGAATAAAAAACAAATAGATTTTTTCAAGAGGGGATAATATAATGAACCCAAAAATTACGGCTTCAACAGCACCGGAAGCTCCTAATGATGCATATTGTTTAGTGTCTTTGTGTTTAATAACACTAGTAACCGAAGCTAATATCAAACTTGAAATATAGAGAACCAGAAATAAAACAGTTCCTAAAACTTGTTCTAAAATCGGTCCAAAAAAATAAAGTGTAATCATATTAAACGCTAAATGTGTTAAATCGGCATGTAAAAACCCATGACTAATTAATTGATACCATTTTTTTTCATGCACAACCTGATACGGATACAACATTCCTTTTTGCATTAATTCTGGAATTGCAAAAAGTGCTGTCAAACTTGTGATTACCGTTGCAGATAAAATTAAAAGTGTAATCATAGATACGTTGAATAGTTAAGATGAAAATGAGTTACTATAAACCCTCAATAAACGGTTGAATGTACTTTCAAGGTGTTATTATTGGTAAGATACAAGAAAACTTGACTTACTCTCGAGATTTAAAAAATCGCTCAACTGCATTATGATGCTCTTCTGACCCCCAAGCTTTTGCAAAACGTTTCAATTCTTCCTTTTTTAGCTCATCTTGATTGGAATGATTTTTAAATAAACGAGCATTTTCTCTAATACTGAAAATTACTTCATTTGGAATACTAGTAAAATATTGAATTTGTTCATCTATCAGGGCTTCTGAATCAAATAACTCCGTAATAATTCCTAGTTGCTTGGCTTCATCTGCTTTTAAAATCTTCCCGTTTAATAATACATGTAAGGATTTATGATATCCAATTCTATTTATTAAACGAGACATTCCGTTCCAACCTGGAGGCAAAGCAAATTTAATTTGAGTAAAACCCAGCTGAGCTTTCTCAGTTGCATACAATAAATCAAAAGCTAAAAGTAATTCACATCCACCGCCAAATGCTGCCCCATTAACTGACGCTACGGTTAAACAATTCAGATTTTCAATACGATTTAAAATGCTTGCCATTTTGTTGGCCATTTCGAAACCTTGCTCTTCACTTAAAAGGGAAGAAAATTCTTTTAAGTCACCACCTGATGCTACATAGCCATTTTCATTTGTTTGTAATTCAAACACTTTTAATGGTAATGTTTCAGCAAGATTTAGCATTTCCTCCAAATCTGACATAACTTCAAAGTTTATAGCATTCAAAGATTTAGTTCTAAATAAATAGAATTTTAATTGCGATTTTTGCTCATTTAAAAAAAAATGTACTGTTTTCATTAGGGGATATTTGATTTTAGAGTGTACTAAGGATAAGAAACCACAACCAACAATACCAACGAGGTAAACATGAAAACCCAATCAAATCTATTCAAAACAACCTTAATTGCTTTAAGCTTAGGGTTAGCAGTTACAGCATGTAACGAACAAGGCTCTGTAAATGAACTTTCTGAAGCCGATTTAGCACAAGCCGCAGAAATTATGAGTTCATCCTTATCTGATAATGCAGACGGATTGATGGCATCTGTTTACGATGCTACAGGTTTCGTTGCAAAAGACGGAATTTCTTATGGAACTAACGATCCTTTATTAAAAGGAAAAGGCGGTAAAGGTAATCGTGGCGGTGGCGGAATGCCAGGCATGCCAGGAAGCCCAAGAGATTCTTCCGGTAGAGGTTTTGCGGGTGAGGCTAATTACTCTTACGATGCCGAAACAGGTGTTCACTCCCTAGATTTCGAGCGTACAATTACAACACAGCGATTTACAAAAACAATGGCTGTAAGTATGAGACACATTTTCACACATGAGTCTGGTACGTTTGTTGTATTGCCTAGAGATAATAGAGACTCAGTAAATAGCATTTACTTTACATCAACAAAAACTGGTTCTGAAACTGGCGACAAAAAAGAAGGAAATTTATCTAAAGTAGATACACTTTCAATGGTCGGCTTAAATGAAGCTTCTGAGTTGTTAACTCTTAACGGAACACATTCAGGATCTGGATATATGAAAATGACTTTAAGAAATGGCGATATTGTAGAAAGAAGTCATAACATCTATACTAAACTTACCAATGTTGTAATTGATAAAGCTCTTGTTAAAGCAAACCAAAATCTTGAAGAAGGCGTAACAGGTACATTTGAATACCGAATTGTTACTGAAAATTCAAAAACAGATGATGGTGAAGTGATTGTTGAAGGAATCGTTGAAATGACTGGCGATGGAACAGCTCTTATGACTTTTAAAGGCTTAAGTAAACGCGTCTTTATCAACTTAACAACTGGTGAAACTGAATTCGGAAATTAATCAAACCCATCATTGCAGGAAGATATTCTTCAGAGTTCATTCTTCCTGTCTCATACGACAACACAAAACAAAAAAAGCCTGTCTTTAATCGGACCGGCTTTTTTTTGTTTAAAATCTGTGAGTTAAGATTAACCCATATTTGGTTTAGCCGCCCAAGCGTTACAAAATCCTTTTTCTGAAACTGGTCCTGCAAATAATGTACATCCGCCACAAGTAGCACCTGCTACTGCTGGTTTGTATAAAGCACAACCTGTACAAACTTTGTTTGGATCAGCAGAAACATCGACATATTTGAAAGTGTTTCTTTTGCCTAATTCTGCCTCTGATACACCAGTCATGTCTTTGCATGGATCTGCTACTTTCTTTACCATTTTTTTCTCATCTGAGCCACCACCACATGCTACTAATGCTGCGGTTGAAACTCCGGCAACACTTAACACACCGACTTTTTTGAGAAAATCTTTTCTTGAAATACTCATAATTTGAAAACTTTCTTTTGAGTTTATAATTGAGGTAAATTTCCTTTTTAAACCAATTAGAGTCAATCTAAATTCTCATTTAATTACAATTTAGACCAATTATAAAGAAGCAAATAATAAATATTATATCATCTTGTTATTGTTTTATTTATAGATTATTGCATTATCAAATAAACAAACTGAATTATTTAATGTGCAAATCGATCTGCTAAGCGATGTATGAGATAACCACTTTCTTCTAAAGCTTGCTCAGCAAAATCCCCAAAGAAATCACGTATCGCATTAAACTCGGTAATAAAACCATCTTTATCTCCCGTTTCAACCAATTGTGATATTAAAAAATGATGATTAAAAAAATGTTTTAACAGTTTTCGCCTTTCCTCATCAGAAAAAACGATGTCTGCATATAAACGTGCATCTTGCGCAAATATCCTTCCTGTCATCATTAACTCTGCTCGGTAAATAGGACTTGAAAAGTCAAGAATATCTTCTGGTTTTAAATCATAAGCTTTCATAAAAGAGCCGTGCAATAAGGCAACAAAATGTCGTAAACCTTGAATCATGTGCATAGCATGATCATGTTTTTCGGGATCTACCAATTTTACACGCATTCCCCACAATTCGCATTGCTTACAAATCCAGGCTGTTTGTTCAAATCCTCTACCTTTTGAGATAAGCATTAATTGTTTAGATAAGTTTGGGACATCTGGCCCGTGCATGGGGTGCAAACTAATTACTGGACCAACATGTTTTTCCATCATTAGATTGAGTAATCCATTTTTTGTTGAAGTAAAATCAGATAAAACAGCTTTTTCTGGTAAATAAGCTGCAATTTTTTCAATGACTTCACGAGTTAGATAAATCGGAACTGAAATTATCACCCAATCTACATTATCGCATAATTCTACAACATCTTGCCAATCGTCTTTGTCTAAAGTTCTAACTTCATACCCAGTTGCTTTTGCTATTTTGGTATATAATCTCCCCATTTCACCAGCTCCGCCAACAATCAATATCGTTTTTGAACTATCTGTTGCTCTTGGAAATTCACTACTTGATTGATTATCTCGTGAAGAACTCATTATCATTCTTAAAAAATCTTCCGCAAAACTAGCATCTAAACCTCTTTGAACAGCCATTTCTCTAAACGATTCTATCTTTTCATTTTCTCGTTGAGCAACATAAACCGGTAGCTTGTTCTTAATTTTAGTTTCGATAACTTTTCGAACAACTGTATTTCTTTTCTCAAGCAAGTCTAAAATTTGACTGTCAATTTCATCGATTTCTAAGCGCGACTCGTTAAGGTGATGCTGATTTTTCATGTTTTATGAAAATAGATTCGTTCCATGGTTGTATTATTTTCAAAATATACTTTTTTAAACGAACTATAGTTTACGTTTCTCATAGATTATTCCTTGTAAGTCGATTTTACCACAATTTATAAGAAAATAACACTGATCTTTTAACACAATGAATTTGACTAAATAACTCAAATTCGGACTTCGTTTCTAAACAAACTTCAATGGTTTTTACAAAAAGGATCCTCCTGTGCCCCGACACGATTCGTAGAACCATGAAGTGCTATTTTTGCCCTATCTCTTTTTACGCCATAAGCAGTTCTTTTGTACAGGTTAAGTTCTAAGGCTGAGATGCTGGGTTAGGGACAAGCATGTCGAATTGACGTATGTGAAATAAGAACTATATGTTGCGAATAGGTTAAAGTTTTTATTTTATTTGCAAAATTGAACCTTTTTAATAATTTATAAACGTTACAAAAGGTCTAAGTCCGAATTTGAGTAAATAATATGCCGCTCTAAAAAGTCGAATTTATTGGTTTTCACCCATTCACTGAATGTAAGATCCCCGATTATTTTATTGAAAACTATTTTTCAGAGTTAGCTCAATAAATTGATTTTTAATAACTTATACGAAACAATATTTTAAAAGGTGTGATTTACGAAAATAGAATTACATATATTGAGATAATTCTATTCTTCCTGAATCTTAATACTAGCTTTAAACAAAATCACGGCAAGCTTATTAATTTAGCTAAATTTACTCACTCTACAACAAGATGAAAAAACAACTTGCATCTATGACAAAATTGTGACAAATTATGAGAATTTTAAATAAAAAAGCGCTTTTTTAATATGTCAAAACTTCGTAGCGGACTTAAGTATTTCATGACTCGGATAATTGATTACGCAGGAATGTTTCCCCCTGCTAAACTTTCTTTTCTAGATGCGTTTTCGAATTACTTAAACTATCAAAAGGATTCTGATTCTTGGATGTTAGAACGATTTGTTTTTCCAATTACAAAACAAAATGAGTTAGCTCCTTTTTCTACGGAGTTATTTTCGCATAAGAAGCCCATTAAATTATCCATATTACCGCAATATGACGATTCTGATTTGGTTTTTCTTGAAAATTTCAAGCATGACTTTGAACAACTTACTCTAGCTACAAAAATGAGTCCTGCACGGTTTGATCTTAATTTTTTTGAGTTTAAGCTACCTAAAGAATTAGCAGAAGCCAATCAAAATCGAGTATATCATTTCTTTGATGAACTTGTATCGATTGCAACAACTCATCCTCATTATAAACCTCAATTTTTTATCGAAATGTCGATAGGTTCTGATTGGAAATACAGCATGAACCGATTCACTAACTTGCTTACTTATTATCCACAAGCAAAACATTTAGGTTTTAAGTTACGATGCGGTGGAATTACTTCAGACACATTCCCAGAAGCATTCATTGTTGCGAATGCCATTCATTTATGTCGTGAAAAAGCATTACCTATCAAATTCACAGCTGGTCTTCATCACCCTTTGAGTCATTTCAACTCCAGTTTGAACACTAGAATGTATGGTTTTTTTAACATTTTGGGTGCTGCGGTTTTATCCTACTCACATTTATTGAGTTTAAATGAATTAGAAGAAATGATTACAGAAGAAAGAATTGATCACTTTTCATTTGCAGATCAAGGAATGAAATGGCGCGATTATGTAGTAAATACCGAACAAATTAAACAAGCACGAGAAAATTTTTGCATGGGTTATGGAAGTTGTAGTTTCGACGAACCGAGGCAAGATTTACGCTCTTTACAATTAATGTAAATATAAAAGAACAATAATTTATGAGATTAACTTTAGAACAAACCTGGAATCCTGCTTTAACTAGTTTTATTAGCTCAGCTCAAGATTCTCTATTTCCTATTCAACATTTACCACTTGGGGTTTTCAAACCCATTTCAGATGGTAATTATAGAATTGGTACTCGTATCGGAAATTATGTAGTTGATTTAGCACGCCTCGATGACTACGGTATGTTCGATG
>CAZNTR010000088.1:0-15839 GCA_964575925.1 uncultured Chitinophagales bacterium | reverse complement strand
GCAGCTCTAACCGAGCCATGTTTTAACAATAGTTTATTGGCTGTTTCATAATCCAAACCCGTTCCTTGCATTACCATTTTAGAACCGCGATCTACTAATTTATTGTTTGTTAATTGCATATCCACCATCTTATTGTCTTCAACACGACCCAATTTTATCATTACTGATGTGGAAATCATATTTAGAACTAGCTTTTGAGCGGTTCCAGATTTCATTCTAGTGCTTCCAGTTACAAACTCGGGTCCAACTACAACTTCTATTGGAAAATCAGCATGTGCGGCAACTTCAGAACCTTCATTACAAACGATACAACCTGTAGCTAAGCCTAATTCTCTTGCGATTTTCATAGCGCCCCAAACATAAGGAGTCGAGCCTGAGGCTGCGATTCCCATTATGAAATCTGCAGGTTTTGGGTTAAATGCCAATACATCTTGCCAACCGCCCTGTTCATTATCTTCAGCAAATTCTTGAGCGTCTCGTATGGCAGTATCTCCACCAGCGATTAAACCTAAAACCATTCCTTTTTCAGCACCAAAAGTTGGAGGTAATTCAGATGCATCAACTATGCCTAAACGGCCACTTGTGCCTGCGCCTAAATAAAACAATCTTCCTCCACTAAGCATTCGATCAACAATTGCATCAACTGCTCTTTCAATATTTGGAAGAACTTTTTCAATGGCTAGTGGTACGGTTTTGTCTTCATTATTAATATTTGTGAGCAATTCAATAGTGCTCATTTTTTCAAGATGACGGTATTTTGATGTTTTTTCAGTTACTTTTTCCATGAGTGAATCTAAATTTCGGGAGCTTGAATCAATTTATTTTTTGTGGTAATCAATAAGGGTTTCCATTGGATTTTTAATAAAACGAGAAACGTGCAATCCATACGATTCCAGCAAATTCATCATAATATCTTGATGATTAAACGCAACGGAACCAATAAAACCAATGGGAGTTTCTTTATAATTTTCGTACTTGAAAATATTCGAGTTTAAATACACATCAAAAGCATTCTTAACTAAATTCTGAATAAAAGGATGTGATTTATGAACAGATGTAAAATTGGTGAATGAGGCTACAAAACGATTACTTTGTGGTTTATGATAAATTCCATCAAGAATAATTCTTCTATCCATTGTATAGGTTTTTTCCATATCCAATTTGAGTTCAGTGGGCATATCTCGGTAAAAATAAGCGTGAATTAATTGCTTTCCTATATAACCACCGCTACCTTCATCACCAAGAACAAACCCTAATGAAGGAATATTATCAATAACTTGACTCCCATTATATAAACATGAATTCGAGCCTGTTCCTAAAATACAAGCAATTCCAGATTCATTTCCACACAAAGCTCTTGCTGCTCCTAATAAATCATCTTGAATATCAAATTTTGAGTTTTGAAACACTTCTGAGATTGCAGCTGAAAGAATTCGTTTTTTTTCATCTAAAGAGCAACCTGCACCATAAAAATACAGTTCGTCAATATCATGTTTAGCTAAATTTGGAATAACGGCATAGCGTAAAACATCTCGAATACTCTCGGTTGAGTGGTAATAAGGATTTAAGCCATCTGTATAAAAACGAAGAAACGGTTTATCCTCGCCTGATTTAAGTAAACACCATTCTGTCTTTGTTGAACCGCTATCTGCTATAAGAATATTCATAAAATTGATCTAAATTTTATTTTAGAATGATTGGATTGATTATTTGAAAATTGAACAATAAAGAAATAAAAGAAGCATTTTTTATTCCAAGCGCAAGTGTCCGCTCGTGCTTCGCGGACAGTCACGAGCTGACGCTCGCGCCATAAATAAATCTAGCGCGAGTGTCCACTCGTGCTTCGATCTTCAAATTCAAAACTTTTTCACAATCGGACAGTCACGAGCGGAGTCACGAGCGGACGCTCACGCCATAAATTGTTTTACTTAAGCAATACCATTCGTTTAGTAATACTTACTTGTGATGTCTGAAGCGTGTAAAAATAGATTCCTGAACTAAAACGGCTCGCATCAAACTGTACAGAATGTGAACCTGAATTAAATAATCCATTTGCTAAAACCGCAACTTCACGACCAAGCATATCATACACTTTTAGGGTCAATTGCTCAGCATTAGGCACAGAAAAAGTAATTTTGGTTGAAGGATTAAATGGATTTGGATAATTCTGCTCTAAAACAATTTGCTTAGGAAGTTCAAACACATCAGATTCTTCTGTTGAAGTTAAGATTTCGGTTTCAACAAAATTAGAAGCATCACTTTCTACTGAATTTCTATTTACAGCGGTTACTACATACCAATTCGGTGCACCAGTTCCAGGTAATTTATCCGTATATGTTGGTGTTCCAGTTACAGCAATTAAATTTCTAATATCTGAATACACTTCTTCCATTGTTGGTTGTTGATCTGCTGTAACTCTGTAAACGGCATATTTAAGAGTGGTATCGTTTCCTTCTGGTACGATGACTTTATCCCAATTCAGAGCAAAGTTCGTTATTACTTCATCAATTATAATTGGTGCAACACTTAGATTTTGCGGACTCATTGGTTTTACTGACGCTTTCCACGACATTGGTGGGGGTAGAGCAGGATATTTGTAGTAATTATTTTTCAACGAATCTGAAAAACCTTGTGTCTTGTACGTTGATATATTTCTTGCTCTAAAAAATACACTTCCTTGTAAGTTAGTATCATTCCGAATAAAACGTATTTGTTTTGGTACTTCATTTACACTAAACATTGCTCCTGATGGATAAGACGTTCTATCTGCTCGATAAAGTCCGTGCCCAGGATATAAATGTCTGCCATTTCGAATACTTCCCCACCAGCCTGCTAAAAGTCCAAAATCCTGACCTACTGGAAAAGCAACAAAAGGCCAATATAATTGAGGAGCTAAATAATCAACATATTCGCCATTTAGCCAAGCTGGAGCATCTGCATAAATCGTTGAATAGGCACTCATACCTGAAGCATTTGTTGGGGTTCCACTTTTCCAAATACCAAATGGGGAGATTCCATAACGTATAAATGGTTTCACTGTCATTATACTATCATATACTGATTTAATCATTCTATTAATATTATCTCTTCGCCAATCCCCAATATTTGCAATTCCTCTTCCATTTGCTAAAAATGTCTCTTGATCTTGAGATCCTATTTCATTTGGCGGGTAAGGATAAAAATAATCGTCGAAGTGAACACCATCAATGTCATATCTATTCACAATATCCATTACAACATCTGTAATATAATCAACTACTTCATCTAAACCTGGATTAAGAATTCCAACTGTCCCAACATCTAAAATCCATTCTGGATGTTGAACAGTTACATGATCGATTGCTGTTATTTCATCCTTTAAAAGAGTGGCTTTTAAAGATTCTGAATAGGAACTCGCTTCAACACCAGAAAATAATTCTGGATATTGAGATAAATCGCCAGATATTTTTCCTGGATTTGTTCTAGCACGATATGGATTAATCCAAGCATGTAATTCCATTCCATTATCATGAGCCAATTGTATAGCATAACTAAGAGGATCCCACATAGGATTTGGTGCTTGCCCTTGAGTACCTGTTAAATATCTAGACCATGGTTCATAATTAGATTCATACATTGCATCAGCATATGTTCTAACTTGAAAATAAATAGTATTAATGCCACTTTTTTTCAAATTAGTAAATAAGGTTACCATATCACTTTTTTGAAATGATGGAGGTGCACTACTAGCTAGTGGCCAATCTAAATTATAAACTGTTGCAACCCATGTGGCTCGTGTCTCTTCTTTTTGATCAGTATACGTTTGTGATAATAATAGTGATGGGAATGAAAGCAACATTATTGTTGCTAAGGTTGAAAAAATTCGCATAATATAGACTAGTATGTATTTTTTTAAAAAAAAAGTATCTCAATTGTCAAAACCTTTTGTGAAAAATAAATTTTCATTTTAAGATTAATAGAACTTCTTAAGAAGACCTATTGACAAATGAGATACTTTTAAAATTTTACAAAAGATCTTATTTAATTAAGGTCATTTTGTTTACTAAGCGTGTATTACCAGCTTGTAATATATAAATGTAAG
Source organism: uncultured Chitinophagales bacterium (assembly GCA_964575925.1). Classification (GTDB taxonomy): domain Bacteria; phylum Bacteroidota; class Rhodothermia; order Balneolales; family M1805; genus M1805. The sequence continues at coordinate 11,758 of CAZNTR010000088.1, read as the reverse complement.
TTCCTGAAGCTAAGTTAGAAGCATCAAAAGATACAGTGTGTTGACCTGCATTTTTGAATCCATTAACTAAAGTAGCAACTTCACGACCAAGACCGTCATAAACTTTCAAGCTTGCAGTAGATGCTTTACCCATTGTGAAAGTAATAGCTGTACTTGGGTTGAAAGGGTTAGGATAGTTTTGGCTTAATTCAAATCCATTAGCATTGAATTCACGTTCTACACTTGTTTCAGATTTAGTGAATTTTTGTAAACCTTTATTTGTGTCATTGAATTGACCTAAATAAGCAGTTGTACCATCTGCAGAGAACGCAATACCACGTGGACGACCATCGACTTTTGCAGAAGCACGTGAATCATCTGCATAAAAAGTTTGATCAAACCAACGAATACTATCACTAGGTGCAGCTGATAAATTACTTGTGTCAAAAGCATAGTGAACTTTTGGCATATAGCCAGATCCATCAACTGGGAAATCATTGAAAGAACCACCTGAAACCCATAGTTTACCGTCTGGTGAGAAGGTTAAGGATTCTGTTTTAACACCATAAATAGAATCTGCTAAAACAAAAGCTGAAAATTCATCACTACGAGAATAAACATATACATTTGCAGCAGAATATGCTGGGAAATACATTGTTAAACCATCCTCAGAAATTAAATTAGATCTCGAGAAACCTGGACTTGATTCCCAAACTGTTTGAGGATTTTCGAGATTTGAGTCATATTGGATAATTGGAAAATCTGGGAATACACTAGAGATATAAATATTACCAGCGCCATCAACAGCAGGACCCGCTAAACCATGTGAATCAGAACCATCTTGAAGTGTATTTCTTTTTGCAATTAATGTACCATCAGTGTGGTCAATTACACGTGCATAAGTAAATGTTGTAACTACAATATTACCATCTATAGTTGCTCTTAAACCTCTGTTGGTATTATAACCATAACGTCTAAATCCATCTGCATTACGATAAACTTCACCACCTAATGTATCAACTACATTACCTGATTTGTCTTCTAAGTATGTAAGAGGAGAGAAAGACGCTTGAGTTCCATCTGCATTATAAATCCAAACAAAATTCATTCTTTGATTTGTTAATGTAGTATCTGCAGTACCATTATAATTATCTACAGAAATAGTCAACGTATCTGACTGATAATAATATGGTGCAAACCATACTTTACCTTCTCCATCAACTGCAATACCTGTCATTGCATATTGCTGTGTTGAGGCCTGATCTAACTTTAGTGAATCACTTGGGAAATTTCCCGCATAATCCCATTGTGCACTAGCAACTAATGGCATAATAACCATTGCTAATAACATAGTAACTTTACGCATTTTTATGCTCCTATATTTTATTTGTTATTTGTTTTATGCTATTCAGCATATTCTTATTCGATTCCATGATAGACAGCTGTTCGCTGTTCTAACATATTTAGTTCGAAAATTCGTTGATTTGTGAGAACAATACCATCGCGATTACTCGTTTCTTCAGCGATAATATATAATGTTCTAGAAGAATCCCAAGCCATATTAATAATTCTAGTTTGAACAATACCAGGGTATAGAATTGAAATTGTACCAGTTGGAGAAACTTTTAAAATTCCATTTGAACTATTTACACCAACATATAAATTATTATCAATTGAAACAGTCATTGAGAAAGCTTCTATACTAGAAATATTTGTAGCATCAGTTAAACTCACAAGCATTTCCCCATTAGTTAATGAATTAGTATTATCTAGCGTATACTTCCAAATTTGTACATTGGTTCCTGTAATCGCTGTACCTTTTACTCCAAGTAAATATACTGTATCATTAACAATTCTAATTCCTTGAATTGTAGTGAGTTCAGTAGGGTTTGCAACAGATGTATTATTTACCGCAGGGTTGCTCATATCTAGTCTGAATACATTTGGTGTACTTCCAACTACCCACAAATCTCCATTTTTATCAAAATCTAAATCCACTAACGAGCCACTAGCAATTGTTTTAGTAGTGACAAACGCTTTAACACCACCATCAGTTTTAAATATAGCTCTGTTACTTCTAACTCCATATAAAAAACCATCTGGACCAAATTTCAAAGCGTTCCATCTCAAAACCCTTGAAGCAGAACTTGGTGGAGATTGAAAAGAAGTAATTTCTTCAGTTATCGGATTATATTTTTGAATACCAAAATCAGTTCCATCTCTTAATAAATGAGTGTAAACATTACCATCTTTATCTAGTGTTACTGCCCAAGGTTCATCAGAATCATTTACTCCAGGAAGTCTTATGATTGGTGAGTCAATTCGATAATTAAATTCATTACTAAAATTTTCAGCGCCAATTACAACAGCTTTTACAACTAAAGGATTACCGATTGCAAAAGCAGAAGGTCTAACTTCTAATTGGGTTGGTGTAGCTTTTAATGTTACGCCTGGTAAACCATCAAAATATACTCTTGTTGTTACAGTATCAGCTATAAAATTTTGCCCGTTTATTACAATTTTATCAATCCCTGCTAAGTAACCTGATGCTGGTTCTATAGAAGTTATTACAGGATCAGGATTAGGAGCATTATAATTTGGATTGTAAATGCTTGTTTCCTTATCTGCACAACTTGACATGCCAATTGCCAAAACTAGAACTAAAATGCCAACTTTTCCTATAATCTGAGTCATGATATTCTTCATTTTTTGTTTTTGTCTTAATCTTTAAAATGAAAATTGTACTGCTAAGCGATTCACACCGCTAAAAATTCCAAAATCCGTGTAGGAATAATCAACCTTTATCCCAATACCATTTTTAATAGGTTGGTTAAATCCGACTCCAAAAGAAACACCTTGTTCTTCAGCTGGTAATAAATAACCACCTCTAAATGAAACTCGTTTAATGAAGGTATAATCTAGGCCTAAAATAACTTGTTCATTAAAATCCCTTGGGCGATTAGCATTCAAAGAAAGAATAAAACTATGGTAATTTTTATCTAATGACGTTAAATCAATTATATTCATAGACATACCCATTCGAAAAGTCAACGGAATCTCTGAATTTTCCGTGTCGAATTTCACTTCTTGTGATAGATTTTTGAATGCAAAACCTAATTCTAAGCTTTCCCAACCAGTTTTATAATGAACTCCAAAATCATAGGCTAAAACATTTGCCTTAAATTTTTCACGAACTAAAACACCACCTGATGAAATATCAGTGCTACCAGTTCCTAAATCCATACCTAGGTACTTTATAGTACCACCAATTGAGAATTGAGTTGAAATGGCTCGAGCGTAACTCATACCAACAGAAAAGGAAATAGGACTGAACGTACCTATATCTATATATCCACGATCATTATTGGATCTAATTGTTTCTTGTAAATCACCGTAATCAACGGAAAGCACATGAAATCCAAATACTCCATATAATCCTTTAGCAGGAGCAAAAGCAGCTGCAGCATAATGGTAGTTAATATCAGCAATAAATTGAACTTGACCACCGGTAATATTTGCGAATGTACTTTGTCTCGACATAGTAGCAGGATTTGCAAAAATCGATTCGGCTCCGCCTTCGATACTATAAATTGCATCGCTCATACCTGCGGCTTTAGCCGCAAGTGGGGTTGAAATAAACTTAAAAGAGGTCTGAGCTCTTTTTTCTTGTGCATTTGTCTGATTCAAGAAACCAATGAGGAGCAGAATCAGTGCAATAAATTTGATTGTTCTTTTAAACATTTTCTTCATTCTCCTCAATTAAAAAATAACTACAAATTTCTTGGTTACTTTTTCACCAGTATCAAGATTCTCGATGATAGCGATATACACACCACTAGCAATTCGCTGTCTAGATTTGGTCATTAAGTCCCAGTACACATCACCTGAATTCGTTCCTGGAATTTCTTGTACAAACTCGCCAATTTCAGTAAACACTTTTATGGAACAGTTACCTGGTACATCAAAAAAGGCGATTCTTGTTTCGCGACCAAAGCGAAGTGCATCAGAACTAGATGCAATGTATGGATTTGGGACTATTCGAATTTCATCCATCGACTCTCCTGGTGGTCTCAACAATCTTGCAGGATCGTAGGTTTGAGTAAAATATCGAGAGCTTCTTAAAACCCCAGTTGGAGTCAAGGCATTATCCGCTGTATTATCAGCTTTTCCAACTGCAGAAATGTAGTAGTAATAATCAATTCCACGAATTGGAGCTCCAGCAGGTAGTGGAGTTCTTTCATTATCTATAAAATCACGATCACTTGAGCTAATTTCTGCAATTTTAATTGCCGCTGAATCAGGTAAATATGCAGAACGATAAATTTCGAATCCATCTATTTTCGACTCGTCTGTAACTTCATAATTCCAACCTAATTGAATACCTGCACCTGTTGAGTTCACTTCAAAATAAGTTGGAGCAGGTGGCGGCGTTCTTAAAGCGTAACCAGAATTATAGTTGGCAATTGCTCTTCTAAAAGTTTGGAATAAAGAATCACGACCTTGGAACATTTTCACATTTTTGGTACGTCTTGCAACATCAGCATCCATACCTGATTTAATATTTGCTTTATATTCAGAACCAACCTCACGTGCAAACGCGTGACCGATACCAGAAACTGCTTCTGCATAAACAATAGTAATACTTTCACCAGGAGCTAAGGTATATGGTCCATATCCTGTAGCAGCACTCCACCCTCCAGATGTTCCTCTTGAAGGATCAAAACCTGGTTTTACAAATCCCTCATAACCTTTGTCTTCTACTGAATATGCGTGCCTTGGTAATCTACCAGCTATCATTTTATTATACTCAGCTGACATTTTAGTCCCATTAAAGGGGTCATTTTGAGAATTCATAGGATCATCTGAGCCAATTTCATCCATAGTCATTGGTTGATTCGGATCATTCGTCGGATCGCTTGGAGATGTATCTGCATGAATATGAACTTTACCAACAAAGTGATAAGCACCTAATCGGCCAGAAGTATCTGCTGCAGATAAATATCCATTTACTGTACTTGGAACAATAATTGGCGCTCCAACATTATCAATTGCACCAGGAATTGGCGCTGCAAATCCAGACAAACGACCATGCCATGCGAATTGAGACTTGAATTCATCTGTACTTCCTGGATCTAGTGCTGGATTTTCCAAACCATCTCCAGTTCTGTCGTTCATGGTATTAATACCCCAACCTGTAGCATTACCAATAGTATATCTAGTTTGTAAAACTGGTGCCCAACGTACTTGTTCATAAAAAACTAAACCCGTTAATGGAGCATTAATTCTTTGAACATCTTCATTGTTGATAAAACCAGTATTAGTTAATTTGATTTCAAAAACATGATAATTATCATGATAGACTTGTGAGAACTGATGAATCTTCCGTTCAACTGTAAGACCAAGTGCTGTATTAAATTTTGCATACATCATTCTGTCTCCAGGAATCGTTGGGTCAACCTCATCAACAGTTTGTTCTAATCTGAACGAAGAATTTCCATCGACAATAACATCTGTTGCTGGCACTTTACTAACTAACTTAAATTCTACCGGAAAGAAAAAAGCAGCTCCACGAACACGTGGCCCAGAATGAACAACTTTAATCGGAAAATTTGTTCCGTTTTCGTCTGTAAAGTTTGTAGCACCTAACCACATTCCTTTAGCAGCTTGCGCATCTTGAAATTCAAAAATTCCAGGCCAAACCAAACCATACTGCTGCCTTGCAACAAAGGAGTGTTCAATTTCTGTTCCGAAGTTAGCGTAGAAGTTGTGCAAACTTCCCAAACCCAACCACTTATGTTCAACTTGCGCTGAAACCTGATTTACCCAAATTGTCGAGAAACATATCAGTAAAACAGGAAGTATTTTATTCATTTTCTTCATTTTTGCTGTAATCGTCATATTAAATTAAAATGAAACTCTGAAACCCAAGCGAAAAGTTCTTGGATTGATGAAGTTTAAAAAGTTCATATTTGGCATATCAATGTAGGCTTTGTCTTCTAAGACTTGATCTACTAATTTTGTATCTGCTTTTACCATCTGTCCATCTTTAAACTGATAATATTCTTTGTTTTCATAATCATAGTACAATGGTCGCTCACTAGGATTTAAAATCGAATTCACGTCTCTTAACGATACAATTGGAACATATTCAGCACCCGGTTTTCGATAAACACCAGGTTTATCATCTCCAGGAACTGATAAGTATGAACCTTCTATTTCTGAAAGAATACCTTCAGGCATGTGCAAAGATCTCATGTAGGCTAAATAATCATTTCCATCAAAAAATCCTGCGTTGGCCATCGATAAATAACGAAGTCCAAATACATTAGAAACTTCAAAGAACATGTTCAAACTTGATTTTTTTGAAAAACGAATGTCTTTTGAAAAACGCATGTCCGTGTTATATCGATCAACTTCCTGAACATTGTTTACAATTCCAGGAATTGAACCACCACCAGTCCATGTACTGTAACCACCAGCGCGCCATGAGTTAATTAAGTTTAAGCTCCAAGCACCTAATGGATTAATCCCTGCAACTTTAGGTCCAAAATCTGAGGGAGTAAAGAAATCAAGAACTAAACGAGCAACTGGCGCAGGGACAGGTCTAAACTGAATGTTTGCAGTTGTGGTTCGTTCATAATTCCGTTGATCACTTGGATTTTGATAGTTAAATCTAAAATCAAAAATACCACTAGTTGTAATTCTATAAGTGTAATTGGCTAAAGCTCTGAAGTATTTCCCTTTTACTTTTTGAACTGTGAATTCAAATCCTCGAACATCACGGTATGAATTAGCCTCTGGTCTGGAATAACTAACAACACCATTTCCTGAACGATAACTAATATTAGCAGGTTGCTGACTTACATCTTGATAATACCCAGAAATACGAATTAAATACTGTTCGAATAAGTCTTGTTCATAACCTAACTCATAAGCAACAGTTTTGGGCAGTTTGATATTTGGATTTGCAATAAAGGTTACTTGATTTCCCTCAATAAAACGAGTTAAATATAAATTTTCTGGTGTAGGCATACTGTAAAAGTGCCCATAATTGAAGAACAATTTGCTTTTTGTAGTAATTGGGAAAGACACACCTAAACGAGGACTAAACATAACTTGTGGTGTAATACTCGTTTTGTTAAGCAAGGTATCTAAACCTCTTGCTTGATTACCTAATGCACTTACAAATGGGTCATAATCATACCAATCACCATCTGGGGCAGAAACATCCATACGGACACCCACATTTGCTACCATTCCTTCAAACTCTAATTTGTCTTGCACATAAGCAGCAAATCGAAGTGGATTTCTATTCCATTTCGAGTATGTATTACTTGCACTTAAATAGGCATCAACACTGGCATAATTCACATCAGATAACGTATGATTAAACTCAAAACCAGTTTTAAACTGATTAAAACGATTTAACTGAGAGGTTAAATCAAACTTTAAGGTGTTAACTGAAACCATTGATGAATCACGAGCTGTTGACATACCAACACCCATTCTCATTCCTGAACCTATTCCATTTGATGGAAGTGGGTAAAATCCATAAGGAGCTTCGTCAAAACTTAATCCACCTACCGTAAATACTCCTGTAGAATCTCTAGATCGGCCTAAATTGGTATCGTAAAATGAGGTTACGTTATTGTACCGAACTTCATAATACGTACTAGCCGAAAGAGTATGTGTTAAGGTAGCACCAGCACTAAAATATCTTCTACTTGTTGGATTCCAATATGAGTCTGAGAAAATACGTGTGTCTTGGAAAGAAACTCTGTCCATTTCACTTGCAATACCGCTTGATGTAACAAAAAACTCAGCAGATCCGTCTCTATTTGCTGTAGTTCCTCTGTCATAACCATACATTCCTTCTAAAGATAATTTCATTCCTTTGGCTAAATCAGAAGTCAATTTAAGCATATATGAATCAGCAAGATATCTATCTGTAGCCAATGGTATCATGTACATACTTTGCGTTTTTCTCAAAGAGAAGTTGAATCGCAAATTACCTAACATTTTACTAATTCCAGTAACTGGACCACCAAAGTTTAAATCGATGTCATAATCAGGATTTTGAATTTCAAATGATTTTCTCATTTGCCATTTAAATAACTGTTGAGCTGCTTCAGGAGTTAAGTCATTATTCGGATTTCCATCATTTAATAAATCCTCTGAAATTTTATACCAACCCTCAAATCTAGGATACTGATCTTGTGTCCAAGAATCCCAAACACCATTTTCTGTTCCAGTCCATGCAACAGCATCATCTATATATGGACGCATGAAAAATGAATTAGGATCACTTGCATATTCATCCAAGTTTTTTGGCTGAGCAGGTGTGTATCTAATTAAAGCATCAACCTCATATTTTTCCTTACTTCCTTCTTTAGTTGTCACGTTAATCAAACCCGAACGTATATTACCATACTCTGCATTGAAACCACCAGTTTGTACCTGAATGTTTGATATAGAAGTAAATGAAATATTTGTAAGAGGTTGATTTGTACGCTCATCACGCATCGTCATACCATTTACATTAAAAGAGAGTTCATCAGAACCACCACCACGAATACTTAATCCGTCAGCACCGGCTTGTAAACCAACAACCGCAGAAACTGAGTTAATCGGTAAGTTCTTTATCTCTTCTTTGGAGAAGTTAACCTGACTAGAAGAGACATCTACTTGTACTACAGGGCGTTCGGCTTGAACAACAATTTCCTCTCCTTGGAAAATTTCTTCAGATATTTTTGCATTAATTTCAGTAGTAAGACCAACGCTTACACCTACATTCTCAACAACGTAAGGTGCATATCCTACATAAGAAAACTTTAGAGTATATAGCCCAGCATTAATATTTAAGAGTACATAATACCCATCAATATCAGTAGCGGCACCAATAGTTGTTCCTTCTATAAGAACATTTACCCCAGGAAGTGGTTCGCCTGTTTTTGAATCAGTTGCTTGTCCAGTGATTTTCCCTTTTTGAGCAGATGATACACCGAGACCTGCTATAAAGAGCAGTACTAGGCAAACAAGCGCCCATTTTATAATGTGTGAAAACGATGCTTTACCGTATCTCATAGTAGAATTAAGCATGTTTGAAACCAGTTTATTAAGTTTTTTTTTATTCGTGTGAATCTCATTCAATTTTAAGCGTTTTCGCTCTTAAATGAAAAGCGCTTTTACAGTTTTTAATAAAATAATTGACTTAACATCAATACTTAAGAACTCATAGCGCTACAATATCACATAAAATTTGATTATTAACAAGCAATATGATGTGCATAAAATTCATAAATAGCAATATGTAGATCATAAAAAAATCATAAAAAAGTAACTTTTATTTCATTTTATTGTTAGACTCTTGTAAATAAATGCTAAACTGCAAGCAGGTTATTTTTGCTATAATCACGTTTTAAACATCATTATAACACTTTTTTGTTCTTTAGTAAGTTTAAAAATTTGCATATTTCGGGAACAAAATAATTTCTCACTTAGTATAGTATAAAAGAAAATTTATTCAAGAAACACATTGTACATAATCGATCAAATTATGTACATTATACACGTACATAAGTTTTTTTCTCAAATTTTAATCAACTAAAGGAAAAATAATGCGGATTTTGAAAAGCGCTTTCACTTTTGGAATTTGTCTTTTGACAGGAGCAATTTCTCTTTCAGCTCAACCAAAAGTGATTGGCGATATAAGACTATTGGTTGCTCCAGAAAGCATTGCCTACATGCGTGCTCAATGGTCACCATCTGCTAATCATTTGCTATTTACCAGTTTGAATCACAAAGGTATTTACACGTATTCTTTTTCAACTAAAACTGTAGAGCAATTATCAAATGATTTAAGTGTTGGTTTTGGTGCCAATTGGATAGATGATTCTTCCATTTTAGTACGCCACACCAAAATGGAAGGCGTTTTCAATAAAAACGCAGTAGCAATTATTCAAACAGACGGAAATATGGATCTAAAAACTCCATACATCAACTCCATGCCATCTGTTCCAATGTTAAGTTTGTCTAAACAAACCATTTACTATTCTGATAAACAAGAACTCAAAGTAACAGAGAGTGGTTTTTCTAGAAAATCTAATGGTCCTGATAAACCGGGATTTATGGCCATAGGAAATAAACTATATCAAATTGGATCTACTACTTCCAAAACTCCAACTATTTTATCTGGTGATGAATATGAAGGTGATATTTTAAATCTTACCGTATCCTCAGACGGAAATCGTCTAGCTTTTGAAGTTTTAGGAGGTAGTTTATTTGTTATTGATTTACCATCAGGTAATAAATATGACCTTGGAGCCTTCAACAGACCAAGTTTTTCACCAGATGGAAATTATCTTGCTGTTATGAAAGCCTCAGATAATGGTTATCAGATAACAGAATCAGAAGTTTTTGCTCTTAAATTTGATGGCTCTGAGTCTTTTGAACTAACAAAATCTTTTTCATCTGTAGCAATGAATCCTTCATGGTCACCCAAAGGGGATCAAATCGCTTTTGATTCACCAGAAACAGGTGCTATTTATCTCATTCCAATTCAAAACTAAAACAGGTTAAATGATGTTCAAAAAAATTGGTCTAGCTTTTACCTTCATCCTGATTATAGGATATCAAACACTTTCTGCTCAAGCTGTTACAGGACTTTCTGGTTGGGATGTTTTTATTGATCCTGGACATTCGCAAACAGAAAATATGGGAGTTCACAATTACTCAGAAGCACAAAAAGTACTTCAAGTTGCATTAAACCTTAAACAAATTCTACTTGAAAACACCGACGTAGATACCGTTTATTTGAGTCGATTAAATGATAATGTTGTTGTCTCTTTATCTCAGCGAACAGATTATGCAAATTCTTTAAATGCGGATTTTTACCATTCTATACATAGTGATGCCGGTAGTTCAACAGCTGCGTCGACACTTTTATTATGGGGTGGTTGGTTTAAAGATGGGAATACCACTAATCCAATTGTGGAGAAAACTCCAAATGGTGGGCAAGCAATGGGAGATTTCATGACCGACTACCTTACAAAAGGTATGCGAGTTGCTACTAGAGGATCCTATCCTGATCGCAAATTTTATATGTCAGGAACAGCAAATCAATGGCCTTATCTTCATGTTAATCGAGAATCAAATATGGCTTCAGTTTTATCTGAGGGCGGATTTCATACCAATCCTGTTCAAAATACAAAAAACATGAATGCCGAGTATAAGCGCCTTGAGGCTCAAACGCACTTTTGGTCTTATTTGACTTATAGTGGAAAAGCAAGGCCAAAAGTGGGCATAATAACTGGGATTATATCAGATATTGAAACAGGACTTCCAATTAATGGCGCTACAGCAACAGTTGGCGAACTTTCCTATACGACTGACACTTATCAGAGTCTTTTCAATAATTACAGTACTGACCCAGAACAATTACGTAATGGATTTTACTACATTGAAAATGTACCAACTGATACCGAAGCAAAAATCATTTTTACTGCAAAGGATTATTATTCAGATACTTTGAGTATTTCTATCCTAAACGATACCACATTTAACTTTGCAGATATTCAATTATACTCAAGCTTAAAACCTACTGTAGCCGCAATAAGCCCTACTGATGGAAATACAGAGGTTGAACCTACTGATAAGATTGAAATTACATTTTCCAAAAAAATGAATACCGCTAGCTGTGAAGAAGCTTTTAGTATTGAACCTTTTGTTGAAGGTGATTTTTCTTGGGGTAACGATATTCGAATGGTATTCAAGCCAAAAG
>CAZNTR010000087.1:0-15951 GCA_964575925.1 uncultured Chitinophagales bacterium | reverse complement strand
ATTTTGAATTTAAAATGCGTCATGCAAGGGAATTTTTATCTGAGGGAAACAAAGTAAAGGCAATGGTTCAGTTTAGAGGGCGTGACATTGTGTATAATGAGCAAGGTCTCGAACTACTTAAACGCTTTGCTGATGCACTCAGTGATGTGGGTAAAATGGAATCACCTCCGAAACTAGAAGGTAAAAGGATGAATATGCTTCTAGCTCCTACTAAATAATTCTTGTTAATCACTTTGCGTTTTAAAAGTCAATCATTTTCATACTGATTGACTTTTTTTTGGAATTATATTCAGAATTCAGTCGAAATTTTAATTTTCGTTCACAAAGCCTGAATATATTCGGTTACTTGATCAATAATTTCTCTTATTAGAACTTGATTTCAAAATCCTAATTGCTCAATTTTCGGACTTCATTAATTGAACTTGTGATGCCTTAGGTTTCGAAAACTATTTATTGATTACCAACTGCATAGTTTGAAATCTGAGTTCGAACTTTAAATAAGCATTAACTATATTGACACAGAATCTTGGCAAAGTGAAACTTAGTTTTAGCTCATAATCTAAAGAAAAACGGTCACCCCATGCCTCAACACGATTCGTAGAACCACGAAGTGCTAAAGCGACGTAACTTAAGAGTGCGAATTAAACACCTTATGTTCGAAATTAATCTTGATATGATTTTAAACAAGATTTGTAAACCTGTTTAAAATTCAAGTACAAAAGTTGAACTAATTACCTGAGTTCGGATTAAGAATTTAACAATGAGTCCACTGTAAAAAGTCGATTCTTTCGAATTACACTTTTCCAAATATTGCGAATTCGCCGAATATTTTGCTGAAAACTACTTTTCGGAGTGGACTCTACTATCGAACCATGAAAAATAAATTTTATTATGCTTCGCTTTGACCCAAAATCTCTGCCTAATTTGAGATTAAATTCGATATAACATTTCTTGGTTTTTCAAATCGTATCACATTGCCTTCGGTATCACTTCGAATCCGAATGACAATCTACCTTGTTTATTATAGGTTTTGATAAAATTATTAGATTAAACCTTAACCCGAACTCAGGTAATTTACAATCGAATAAGAATCTGATTTTCTTAATACAACTTTCGGACTTTAAAATTTTGTAAAGTGAATTAGTTTGTTAACGGTTTTATGCAGCATAATTAATGAAAACAAGAGCCTATTTGCATCATATCGAACTTAGTTCATAGTTGTTAATTGGTCCCTCAGCCTAAGAACCAATCTATTCAAAAAAAAGTGATTGTTCTGTAAAAAGATATTGAACACAGATAGCACTTCGTGGTTCTTCGAATCGTGACAGGACACAGGATGTCCTTTTTTTGCGAAAAACATTGCCTTTTTTTACAGAAACGAAGTCCGAATTTGAATTACTTAATAGGAAGCTTTACTAATAAGTATCAAATTTACCATTCTTTACTTACACAATTCCCTATTTATTCTAAAAAAAACATTAAAAATCCAAATCGCTCATTAAAAGCAGGAATTTTACCATTTAAATGAACAAGTAATACACTTCCTTTCAAACTAATCATATTTGATAGCGATTTACTAAGAATAAATTGATATTTTTATTCTTCTTAATGTGAGCTACTTAAACTGATAAAAACATCAATAATAATTGAAGTTAATCAGTTTTATGAATATATTACAGGCTCTTTAAATTTTTAAGGTAAACACAATCATAGTATGCCTAAAGTAAAAACAAACAGTAGCGCAAAAAAACGTTTCTTCCTTACCGCTTCAGGTAAAATAAAACGTAAAAGCGCATTCCGCAGTCATATTTTGACTAAAAAAAGCCCGAAAAGAAAACGTCAGTTACGTGGTACAACCCTCGTGCATGACGCTAATTTGGCGCTTGTCAAACACATGCTTCATATCTAAATCACTAAAACAATAACTTAACGTTAAAAAAAATGCCACGTTCATCCAATTTGGTGGCTTCCCGTCGCCGTCGCAAAAAGATCTTAGATCGTGCGAAAGGTTACTGGGGTGCAAGAAAAAACGTTTATACTGTAGCAAAAAACGCCGTTGAAAAAGCTCTCGTTTATGCGTATCGCGATCGTAAGGTCAAGAAACGTGAATTCAGAAAACTTTGGATTGTTCGTATTAATGCAGCAGCTCGTTTAAACGGCACCTCTTACTCTCGCCTTGTTAATGCCATGAAAGACAAAAACATGGAATTAAACCGCAAGGTTCTAGCCGATCTCGCCGTTCGTGATCCTAAGACATTTAAAGCGATTGTGGAAACAGCCTTAAATTAATGTCACATTAATCTGTCATAGGCAAATTATCATTGTGATAGTTTGCCTTTTTTTTTAAGTCCATACTTATGTTCGAACAAATTTCAGCCATCAAAGAATCTCTCCAAGCTCAGAAAATTAAAAATCGAGCTGAGTTAGAACAATTTAGACTTACCTTTCTATCAAAAAAGGGTAAGATTTCTGAATTAATGCCTCTTATTGGTAAAGCAGCCTCAGAAGAAAAACGCATTGTTGGGCAGTTAATTAACGATGTTAAACAACTCGCTCAAGGAATCTTTGAATCAGCGCAAACTGAATTTGAAAATTCCGGCCCCATTATCAAAAAAGCCACCGATGATTTAACCTTAACCGCTCTTCCTTACAATCAAGGCGGTCTTCATCCATTGAGCAACGTTTTAGAAGAAATAAAAGCTGTTTTCTTTCGCCTAGGTTTCTCTATCGCTGATGGCCCAGAACTAGAAGATGATTTTCATAATTTTACGGCATTAAACTTCCCTCCAGAGCATCCAGCTCGCGATATGCAAGACACATTCTTTGTTAGGAAAGACGAAAAAAACAAATCTGATCTGGTAATGAGAACTCATACTTCACCCGTTCAAGTACGTTTAATGCAATCTCAAAAACCTCCTATTCGCTCCATTATGCCTGGGAGAGTGTATAGAAACGAATCGATTACCGCAAAATCTTATTGCTTATTCAATCAGGTTGAAGGTCTATACATCGACAAAAATGTTACTATGGCTGAATTAAAGGAAACCTTAATTGTTCTTGCAAAAATGATGTATGGCGCTGATGTAAGATATCGTTTAAGACCTTCTTTCTTCCCTTTCACAGAACCAAGTATGGAAATGGATGTTTGGTGGGAACGTAAAGATGGTAGTAGATGGCTTGAAATTCTTGGTGCAGGAATGGTTGACCCAAACGTATTAACAGCTTGCGGTTTAAACCCAGACGAATTCACTGGTTTTGCTCTAGGTTTAGGTGTAGATAGAATGGCTATGCTTAGATACGGTCTAAATGACATTCGAGACTTATACGAAAATGATATTCGTTTAATTTCTCAATTTGCTTAACAAGCATTGCAACACTAATTTTTAATTCCATTGGGAATTCAATTCTTCTCTTTATGAAAATTTCTCTAAATTGGCTCAAACAATATGTAAATCTCGATGGACTTTCTGTCGAGGAGATAGAAAATAAAATTACGCTTCTTGGTTTAGAAGTTGATGAAGTAATACCTGTAGGTCCAACTCTAACAGGAGTTGTAGTTGGAAAAGTTATTACTTGTATCCCACATCCTGATGCAGATCGCTTAAAGCTAACAAGCGTTGATATTGGTGCTAATGAACTCGTTTCCATCGTTTGTGGAGCTCCTAACGTTGCTCAAGGACAAATTGTACCCGTAGCCACAATTGGTTCTATATTGCCAGTAGAAATTAAACCTGGAGAGTTCCTAACCATTCGTAAAAGTAAAATTCGTGGTCAAGTTTCTGAAGGTATGATCTGCGCTCTTGATGAATTAGGTCTTGGTGAAGATCACTCAGGAATTTTAGTATTGGATACCGATAAACCTCTAGGAACTCCAATTATTGATGTTCTTACAACAAATGCTGATACTGTTTTTGATATTAGTATTACACCGAATCGTGCTGATGCAACTTGTCATATTGGTGTTGCAAGAGATTTATCAGCTGTTTTAAATAGACCACTTTGCTTACCAGAGTTAATCATTAGTTCGAATACAGGTTCAGTAAATGATTTCATTGATATAGAAATCAAAAATCCAGAAAAGTGCCATCGTTATACGGCAAAAGTAATTCAAAATGTCACAATTGGAGAAAGTCCAGAATGGTTAAAAAATTATCTAACTGCCATTGGCTTAAGACCGATTAACAATGTAGTTGATATTACCAATTATGTAATGTATGAATTTGGACAACCAATGCATGCATTTGATATTAATGAAATTAGCTCTAAAAAAATTGTTGTTCAGGCATTTGAAAACGAAACTGAGTTTGTAACCTTGGATTCTCAAACAAGAAAAATTCCTGCTGGATCATTATTTATTTGTGATGATAATAGACCTGTTGCATTAGCTGGAATTATGGGTGGTGAAAACTCAGAAATCACACATACAACTAAAGATGTTTTAATTGAAACTGCTTATTTCGAACCAACAGGAATTCGTAAAACATCGAAACAAACTGCTTTACAAACGGACTCATCCTATCGTTTTGAACGTGGTATTGATCCAAATATAACCCTATTGGCAGCAGAACGTTGCGCCGCGTTAATGGTTGAATTAGCTGGGGGGAATTTGGTTGAAGGCACTTTAGATGTTCATCCCATTAAAACTGAACCAAAAGAAGTTTCTTTTAAAATCTCGTATGCTAATCGCATTTTAGGCACCGGAATTACTCAAGAAACTGCAAAAGATATTCTAACTCGTCTTCAATTTAGGGTCGAAATTGTTACGGAAGATGAATTATTAGTTAGCGTTCCAACCTTCCGCCCAGATGTTGAAAGACCAATCGATTTAGTAGAAGAAGTTGCTCGTGTTTTAGATTACAATACTATTGAGTCTCCAAAAAACACTGCATTTCACACTCCTTCTCCTTACCCATTTCACGAAACATTTACAGAAAAGAATAGATCAAAAAGTTCAGCTTTAGGTTTTACAGAAATTTATTGTAATTCCTTACTTTCTGAGTCTTATGCTTTAAATCACAAAAATAGTGAAAGTCTAATTCGTACATTGAATCCAATTTCAAAAGATTTAACGTACTTAAGAGATACTCTAAAAATTGGATTTTTAAAAACAGTTTCTTTTAATCTGAAAAGAGGAAATCACTCTTTAGCCTTATTTGAAATTGGTCATACATTTGAAAGAACCAATGAAAAAGGAACTTTTATTGATGGCATTAAAGAACATATTCATATTGGCTTTGGCTTATGTGGATTAAAATCTCATGAAGAGTGGATTGGTAAAGCACAAGTTTATTCCTTTGGTGATTTAAAAGCTCGAATTAACGCATGGTTTAAGTCTAACAGATTGAGTGATTTAGTTACAGAATCCTATTCTGAGTCTGGCAATTTAGAATACTTTATTAGAAAGACTAAAGTTGGAATCTTAGAAGTTATTGAACCAAATAAAAACAAAGCCTTAGACTTAAGCTATCCAGTTTATTTTGCAGAGTTTGATTTAACAGAATTGGAAAAATTTGCAGAACATTTAGATGAATTTAAAGCAGTTTCCATCCCCAAATACCCTAACTTTGAATTCGACATTGCACTCGTAGTTGATAAAACTATTCAATCGGGTGATATGAGTTCAACACTCGTAAAAGCGGCAGGTAGTTTACTTCATTCTTACCATATTTTTGATGTATTTGAAGGTGGAAGTCTAGAAAATGACAAAAAAAGCATTGCTTATCGTTTGACATTCAAAGACGAGTCAAAAACGTTGTCTATGCAAATGGTTGAACCAATCATCCAAAAAATTCTAAAAAAAATGAACCATCAATTTGGTGCGGTATTAAGATCTTAGTTATTTTAATCAATCATTTTACTTAATTTAATCTTGAACGCTCGTATTATGGATCAACATGCTGTTTTGTCAATTATTAACGAACTGGAAAATCAGATTCAATTGCTGATTCAAAAAAATTCTGCACTTACTTCCAAAAATGCAGAACTAAAAACAGCATTAAATCAAAAACAGTCTGATGTTTTTGCGCATTTAGATACAAACGATAGAATTTCGATGAAAGCTAAAGTTGAACACTTATTACATAAAATTGACCAACATCTTCATAAATAAGATTCAAGATGAAAAAAGTAAAAATTAGTGTGTTGGGAAAAGTCTATTCGATGGATGTTTCACCAGAAGATGAAGTAATGATTCATGAAACGGCTGAATATGTGAATCAGCGATTTTCTGAGTTTAGAAGAGATTTAATGGGGCAACCTGAATCTACGATTTCGGCTTTAGCAACATTTTCTATCGCCGAAGACTTATTTATTGAGCGAAAAAAACATTCGCAAGAAGCTGCATCACCCGAAGTTGCCTTAAGACTTTCTGAACTTTTAAGTGCAATTAAACAGGTAAATACATAAATTTAACCACTGCGGAAGCACTACGGAGAAGTCATTGTCGATAAGAATAATCTTTGGGATTCTGACTCTGTTCTGTGATGACAGGCCTTATCTTCGGGTTAAAGGAAGTCAGATCATAGCAGGCAGTTGCCCACCGTTTTGATGATATGGGTCAATGCACATATCGAGTGTTTTCGCAGTATTTTTTTCTATAAAACATTAGACGATGTTGAACCTTACTCGTCTTTGTTCTTTCTGCTTCTCATTACTCTTTTTGGTTTTTGATCCCCACTCGTCTCTGCCATAGACTTTTTGCTTGGGTAGATCTGATACTCAACAAACTCGACATCTATATTCGCATTATAAAACTTATAGCGATTTTTAGGCTCTAGTTTTATAAAACGTAACCATTCATGCGTTGAAACCACAAAACAACTGAAATCTTGAGCGCGACGTTTAAAATAAGAGCCAACTGCTGTATAGATTTTTTGCAAATCTTTTTCACTACCTAGACGTTCGCCATATTCAGGGTTCATGATAATCGTTCCTTTTCCAACAGGAATAAACGTCTCACGAAAGTCTGAAATACGAAATAAAATATGAGCACTAGCATTTGCTCTTTCAGCGTTTCCTTTTGCCGCTTCAATTGCCTCAGGATCTCGGTCAGTTGCAACAATCATTCCTTCGCTAATGGGTAATTGCTGTTGTTTAGCTTCTTCTTTTAGGTTTTCCCAAATCGTAGAATCATACCCTTTTATGTGCATAAAACCATAGTTTTCGCGCAATAAGCCTGGAGCGGTTTTAGTAGCAATCAAAAACGCTTCAATAGCCAACGTTCCACTTCCACACATAGGATTTACAAAATGTGAATTTGGATCCCAACCTGATTTCAAAATTAATGCAGCGGCTAAGGATTCTTGCAATGGAGCTTTATGGGGTTGATGACGATAGCCACGTCTATTTAATGGAGTACCGGATGTGTCAAGAAAAACAGAAACACGATCTCTATTCCAATAAATAAACAATACAGTTTTGTCCGTTTCTGAACCAGAATCAGGTCTAAACCCATATTTCTCTGTTAATCTATCGACAATAGCATCTTTTGCTTTTAAGTTAGGCAAACGAGTATCACGAATAGTATCATTGTGAGTCGCAGACTGAATACTTACATAAGCATCTTCTACTTCTGGAATTAAATCTTCCCATTCAAACTGATTTATTACTGTGTAAAACTCGTCAATGTTTTTTGCTCTTCCCTCAAATAAATGAAATTGAACTTTGTGAGCTGTTCTTAGCCATAAATTCAGTTTCATAGCATCGGCTAGATTTCCTCTTACTGAAAGAGCATTATCCTTTTCTATTCGAACTTCATAGCCGAGTTTTTCCGTTTCCTCAGCTGTTAGTGGCACTATGTAACGAGGCGCACTAATTAAAATGCGCCGTTTTTCCTGAAAATCTATCACAGTTTGAAATTAATTATCGTCTATGTCTGTATCAAAATCAAAGCTAGTTTCGCTTTGTTCTATGGAATAAAATTCATAAATAGATTGATGTAAATCTTCCGGATCTAATTCTCCCTCATCAATCATTTCTTCAATATCTTCTTCGTCAAATATCTCTAAGACATTATTTCTATTTAACATCTCATCAAAAATATTTTGGTTTTTATCCACTTGAGGCATCACTTCGTCCATATCATCAATGAACTTTTGCATATCAAACTCAATGCCTTCAATTGTTTCAATAAGCAAATATAAACGTGCAACGCCACCGTCTTCAGTTTCCAGTTCAATAATTTTCAGGTCAGTATTTTCGAAAGCTTTCATATACGATAATTTAAATTCAGACTTAGAGTTTGTGCAAATAGAGATAGAAAAATTTAGTCAATACGTAGCAATGAACATATTCAACTTGAGTTTTTAAACCAATGATAAGTTTAGCTTTTGCTTGCTTATCAAATGAAAAACGATGGAAAGTTACGGATTCTCGTCGATTAATTGTTTAGATCTTTTTTTTAATTCAATAGCAGCACTAGCATATCCCCCATTATTTCCATCGACAAAATGAATGTGATTTCGATTATATTGAAAAACCATGCAGGTTATTAAAGCGGCATCAGAGACATGAATTCCATAAACTAATTCTTTCTCCATGAATTTCTTTTGTAACCATGATTCTACACTTCCTAATTGACTCTTAGTACAAGACACAACTAAACGAATCATCTCATCAAATTTTCTAAAGTCCGAATTTGCAATTACATCAGACTTATACTCTCCCCAAGCTGTAGAATTCGATGCAATCCCTCTGTTCATCATTATTATTCCAATTAACATTCTTAATCGAATTTCAACTATATATTTTACTTTACTCCAAAGACTTAACCCTTTTGTTCTAATGCGCATCTCTGATAATAACTCGCTAAACTTACTAAACATGTGCATATTTTTTTCATTAATTGGGTGATTATCAGGTTGAATAAATAGACTTTCAAAGAACTGTATAAACTCATTATAAATCTTTAATTGTTCTTCAATTTTTGAACTAGTTGGTTTTATTAGCATACTAATGGTATAATCCATTGATGATTTAATGGGCTGCCATCTGCATTCAAGCCCCTCATAACTCACACTTTCATGTGATTCAGCAGTAAGATTATTAACATTGGGATGTTCCGTTTTTAACCATTTTTCTGCAGTGGTAAGCCCACCACCAATAAAAACCGCTTGTTGATAAAAATCACTGATTTTCAATTTCCCAACGAGAAGTGTTTCACCTGCTTGGGATAAATCTTTAACAGAAATAATACCAGCTCTTAGTTCTAGTTTGAAATCTGTTTTAGCTAAAAGAATGGTATTCGAAAAGACTTTTTTTATTAAGTCTAATTTAGATTCAGGAATACAAAGAGAAACCCCATCACCACCAAAAACGAAAGGAATTTCATCTAGTGATAATTCTCTTAAAATAGCCATTATAGGAGCAGCACCTAATATATTAACATCACGATAATGTCCTTTTTCAATTGCCTGTGTTGAATTTACGACATCGGAAATAATAACATACCAATCTTCTGGAATTGGTTTGTAAAATTCGAGATTTGTAATTTCTGCAAAAGTAGGAATGGTTTCTAGTTCTTTATAAAACATGATTTTAAAATACTAAAATAATCTTCTTGAAATTAGAAAATACAGCAATCGTTGCCAGTTAATAGTATTAATCGGTAAAAAGTTTTTAGTTCGTTATTTTCAATTCTTGAGCTTAATTAAAAACAGTGAGCCACTCCATAAAGTTTTGGGATTTTCACCCATTCTAATACTGCGAAATCGCTCCATATTTCGATAGAACTACATTTCGGAAGTAAGTTCAACAGTCAATGCTTCAATTAAATTACCGATAGCGAACAAATTGAAATGTAACAAACAAAAAATCGAAATGGTTTAAGCGAGTAATTTGTGCTTGCTATTTCTTATTAAAGCCTTATTTTATTTGAACTGTTCAGCTTTTTAACCAGCCTAAGAGTTATTAAAAAAAAAGACTTATACTTCCAAATAAACGCATGAACTCAGTTGCTGAATTTAATCCAAGAGTTTGATTCATATTTTCATCATAAGCTTTTGCTATTTTCTTATGACTGAATTGTTAATTGAAATAAATTGATTTTCTATATGTCAATAACCCCATGTTTAAAATTCTTAGCTTAATTAGAATCAATGAAAAAAAAACAACCGATATATGAGTATTGGAGAAAGCTCCAAAACCTCCCATTTGGGAAAACAATCTACTCTATTTTAATTAATCTTTATGTGCCCTATACAGGAAGTATCGGTTCACGTGTTGAAGTTTTAGAACCTGGTTTTGCACAAATTCGACTCAAACAAAGAAGATCTGTTCAAAACCATTTGAATTCCATTCACGCTTTGGCCATTGCAAATCTTGCAGAATTAGCTGGAAATCTAGCTCTTTTTGCAGGAATGCCAGGTGACGCACGATTAATTGTGAAAGGATTTGATATCCGCTATTTAAAAAAAGCTCGAGGAGTTATCCGTGCAAGTGCTAAAACTCCGATTTTAGAATCAAATAAAGAAATAGATCTAGAAATCTTAGTTGAAATTATGAATTCGGACCATGAACTGGTGGCAACCTGTACCATTTATACTTTAGTTGGACCCGTAAAATGAAAAAACCTGTTTGGCTTTTAGGTTCTACAGGGCTTACAGGTTCACTTCTTGGTAAGTTACTAGATGAAGAATCAGACCTGTTTGAAGTATATGCACCGGTTCGGACGTTAAAAAAGAAATTTAAACATGTTATTGAACTTAAAGTTGATTTCAAAAATATCGCTGAGATTGATGCACTTCCAAAACCAGAAATCGTTTTCTGTTGTATTGGTACAACCATTAAAAAAGCCGGCTCAGAAGAAGCTTTTCTTTCCATCGATTACGAATTAGTCATTTAACTTGCTCAAATTGCACTAAAAAAAGGGTGTCCTCAATTTCATCTTATAAGTTCAGTTGGTGCACATTCAAGTTCAACCATTTTTTATTTAAGAACAAAAGGACAAACGGAATCTGATTTAAAAAAAATGGGATTTAATGCTACTTTTATCTACAGACCAGCAGCATTATTGGGAAATAGGAATGAATCTAGAATGGGGGAAAAAATTGGTATTGGACTCTCTAAAGTACTCTCCCCTCTATTTTTATGTCCATTAAAAAAATACAAACCCATCGAGGCAGAAGTGGTAGCAAATGTAATGTTGAAGCAGGCTAAACAATCTCTTCAGGGATTTCATATCTTTGAGTCTTCTGAGATTCAAAAAATGGCAGATTCCATTTAACAAAAATAATTTCAAATGATAGATAAAATTAAATCAGCCTATATATGGACAGCTGTTTCGCTACTATTTATAATATGGTATCCATTTGTTGGAATAATCTATTTCTTTGATAAAGACAAAGCAAAATACAACACTGGACGTTTTTTTAGATATGTAGGTTCTGCTATGACTTACGTTAACCCCGGTTGGAAAATAAAAATTGAGGGTCAGTATCCAGAAAATCCAAGAAATCCTTATGTGATGGTCTGTAATCATTTGTCAAATGCAGATATTCCAATAATATCGCGATTACCTTGGGATATTAAATGGATAGCCAAAATCGAGCTTTTTAAAGTTCCTTTAATTGGAAGAATGATGACTTGGGCTGGAGATATTCCTGTGGATAGAGCAAAAAAGGGGAAACGAGAAAAAACTCTCTTTATGGCTCAAGACCATTTAAGAAATAAGGTTTCTGTCATGTTTTTTCCAGAAGGAACCCGATCAAAAACAAAAAGAGTTATTCGATTTACCGATGGTGCATTTATACTTGCTATTAAAAACAAAGTCCCCATTTTACCTATGGTAATTGATGGATCAAGTGAGTGTTTACCCAAAGATAGTTGGGTTTTCACTGGGCAAAGTAATGTTGTACTTAAATTATTACCAGCAGTTGAAACTACACATTTAACAAAAGATGATGTTGGAGCCTTGCGAGATCAAGTCCGAAACATGATCATTAATCAACTCGCTGAATGGAGACAGACAACACCTGAGGAGGTTGACGATCTAATTTATTCAGCAAATAACACTGATAACGCATAAAATAATACATGAAACAAGCACAAAAGGGCGATAAAGTCCAAGTTCATTACACCGGAAAATTAAATGATGGATCTATTTTTGATTCTTCACAAGGGCGTGAACCCTTGGCTTTTACCGTTGGTGCAGGTCAAATGATTGCCGGCTTCGATAAAGCCGTTGTTGGCATGACCATTGGAGATAAACAAACCATCACTATTCCATCAACCGAAGCTTATGGCGAACGTCGTGAAGACTTAGTTATTGCCATTCCTACAGAAAATATTCCAGCAGACATAAATCCACAAGTTGGAGATCGTTTTGCAATTAATCAGCCCGATGGACAACAAATTCCTGTGGTAGTAAGCGCTTTAGATTCAGAAACTATTACTTTAGATGCTAATCACGATTTAGCTGGAAAAGATTTGATTTTTGACATAGAAATGGTTGAAATCAGCTAATTAAATAAAGCCGGAAATTTCATATTTCCGGCCCAATTTCTTTCTAAGAGTTGAGTCAAGTTCAATGTTTATTTTGTGGATTACACATTTTGATCTAGTTTACAATTGTCGATATTCTTGTTGGATTATCTTTGAGAAACAATTAGACAATCAGACCACTCTAAAAAGTCGATTCTTTAGAATTACACCCTTCAAAATACTGCGAATTCGACGAATATTTTGCTAAAAACTACTAATCTGAGTACGCTCATAGATTAAAAATAAAAAAACTACACAAGTTAATTTTCTCGGGTTGCACTCGTTTAAATCGATACATTTGCCCTTTATTATACTGAAAACTACTGTTCAAAGTACGCTCAAAACTGTATATTGAAATCGATTTTTAGGTTACATACATTTTATAACACAGTAATAAACAAGACTATGAATATTTTAGTAATCGAAGACGAACAAAATGTGGCTTCCTTTATCAAAAAAGGCCTCGAAGAAAATGGAATGCATGTAATTTTAGCTTTTGATGGGGAAACTGGATTAAGTTTATTAGAACAACAAGAATTCTCAGTAATTATCTTAGATGTTATTTTACCAAATATTAATGGTTGGGATGTATGCCAAAGAATAAGAAAGCAACTACGATTAAAAACACCTGTTCTAATGTTAACAGCTTTATCATCAACCGATAACTTGGTTAAAGGATTAGATCAAGGTGCAGATGATTATTTGGCAAAACCTTTTAAATTTCATGAATTATTAGCTAGAGTTAAAGCATTAGATAGAAGAAATAGAAATCAAATCGCTTCTCCATCTATTCTTAAGTTTGAAGATTTAGAAATGGATACAGATCAAAAAATGGTCAAAAGAGCGGGAAAAGTTATCAAGTTAACATCTAGAGAATATAATTTATTAGAGTTTTTTCTAAAGAATCCGCATAAAGTTATTTCTAGAATGGACATATTAGAAAATGTATGGGGCGTAAACTTCGATTTTGGTACAAATGTTGTGGATGTCTACGTAAATTATTTACGTAATAAAATGGATAAGAATTTTGACACTAAAATAATTCAAACAGTAGTTGGAATGGGATACATCTTGCGAAGCGGATCATAGATAAATTAAAATGACCTTAAAAACTCGAATTGCAGTTACCTTTTCTTTGATTACTGCGTTTATTGTAATCACCCTAAGTATCAGTATTTATTGGTTTTCTTATACTTATAATGAAAT
This sequence comes from uncultured Chitinophagales bacterium, assembly GCA_964575925.1. Lineage (GTDB taxonomy): Bacteria > Bacteroidota > Rhodothermia > Balneolales > M1805 > M1805. The sequence goes on along the minus strand of CAZNTR010000087.1, from coordinate 2,268 downwards.
ACATTTTTTTGATCGCCTTCATGAACGAGTTAGAATAGCTTCACAATATTATATTGGTGAAACTCAATTAGGTTCAAAATTTATTGAAGAAATACGACAACAACATTTACAGTTGCTCCCTCAAGAAAGCGAATTTATTCTACCTTTCGATACCGAAAAGAATTACTTTTTAGTTCCTGACTCTGTTCGTGAGAAATTTGGAGCGTTTTTTATTCAACAAATCATTGATTTAAAAAGCGCCGAATTCAGAAATGGCGATATTCTAGCTTATGGGAAAAATTACACCCATAATTCTGATAAATTTTTAGTAATTGTTAGCGCTTTCGACCAACTTGGTGTAGAACAAATGGCTGATTTACAATCAAAACTTGTTCTTTTATTTGTTGTTTATTTAATTGTAGTTTTCATTCTAGGTCGAATTTACGCAACTCAAATTCTTAAACCTTTAAAGAGAATTATTCAAAACGTAAATCAAATTCGCTCTAATAATTTGTTTGTCCGTTTAGATGAAGAAAAGGAACATGATGAGATTGGTGAAATTGCTTTAACCTTCAATCGTCTATTAGATAGAGTAGAAACAACGATTGAAATACAAAATAATTTTATTTCGAATGCTTCTCATGAATTAAAAAACCCACTAACAGCTATTTTAGGTGAATTAGAAATCACCTTGGCCAAATCTAGAACCGCTGAAGAATATCGTTCTTCCATGGAAAATATTTCTAGGGAAGCAAGTAGATTACATTCATTAACCTTGCATCTTTTACGATTAGCTCAAACAAGTTTTGATGAATCAACAATTACTGAACAAGAGTTTAGAATTGATGAATTATTATTTGATATTAAACAAGACCTTGAAGAATCGAATTCTAGAAATCAAATTCATATAATTTTAGAAAACCTACCTGAATATCCAGATGATTTTCTTATTCGAGGTAATGAGGACTTAATCAAAATTGCATTGACCAATATTATTGAAAACGGGTGTAAATTTTCAAAAAATGATATTGTAACGGTTAGTATTGAACGAAATTCCCAGTCTATTACAGTAATCGTAGTGGATAAAGGTGTTGGGATTCCCAAAGATGAATTAAAAAATATATATGTGCCTTTTTTCAGAGCTTCTAATGTTAGAATGTTCAATGGATTTGGAATAGGACTTCCGTTAACGAATAAAATAATTAGTATGCATTTGGGTGAATTACATTTTTCATCTGAGGTGAATTCTGGTACAATTGCCAGAATTACACTATTTACACCGAATAAAATCTTAGCCATTTGAATTTAACTAGACATTCATTGGGACATTTAAATAGTTTTTTTTTAATCTATCCAAAATAATTTCAAATTTACTTTTCATAAATTCGTTTAACTAATGTAATAATAGAATCTACGATGTAAAATGAGTTTTTCTTTAATGGTTTTATTTGCTTTTTTAATTACTTCTTATTTTCTCAAATTCAGACTTTGTTTATAAACAAACTTCACTAGTTTTTACAAAAAAAAGTCAATCCGTGTCCCGATAATGGAGCTCAGTCAAAATTTTTTTACTCCAAAAGCACTTCATTTGTATAGGTTAAGTTCAAAGGCTGAGATGCTGGGTCTGAGCCCTGCATAACGAAATAACATCTATGAAATAAGAACAATAGGTTGCCATTAAGTTCTTGTTTTTTATTTTTTTTGCAAAATTGAACCTTTTTGAAAAAAATTCATACACTTTACAAAGGGTTTAAGTCCGAAACGTGAGTTTTTTTGAACTTATTAGTTATTCTTGAGTCCCTACAGAAATAATTCTTGCAGCCCAAAGTTTAAGTTCATCTAATAAAGTATAAATTGTTGGAAGCAAAATTAGAGTTACAAATGTTGAAAAAAGAAGTCCACCTACTATTGCTCTTGCCATTGGGAAATATGGCGGTCCGTCTCCACCAATTTGAGTTGAACCAACTGCTAAAGGAATTAAACCAAGAACAGTTGTGCCAACTGTCATTAAAATGGGGCGTAACCTATTTTTACCTGCTTCAGAAATGGCGTCTTTTCTAGTTAAACCTTCTGATCTTAATTGATTGATGTGATCAATTAAAACAATTCCATTATTTACAACAATTCCCATCAGAATTAGAATTCCAATCATTGCCATTAATGAAAACGTGGTATTAGTAATTAAGAAAAACCAATACACACCAAAAACGGCAAACAAAATGGAAGTAATAATGCTTAAAGGATAAATAAGGGATTCAAACAAAGCAGCCATTACAATGTAAATAAGAA
>CAZNTR010000086.1:0-16123 GCA_964575925.1 uncultured Chitinophagales bacterium | reverse complement strand
CAGCTTAATCTGTATGAATTAAATAAATCTCCACTTTTTGTTTGCAAGTTCAATTATCTCGAATTGCGCCTGCGCCAACACTAATACTATAGGTTGTGAAATAGTCTAAATCATCTTCAAGCGTAATGACAAGATCATTTCCATCTGTATCAACGGTGTAATCTGTTCTCTGCTGAAGCACAGTTGCACCTTGGGTAAATATGATTTTTGATTGATCAACTAAGATAAACTCTCGATCGTATCTGAAAATAATCTCGTCGCCAACTTCAACTTTGGTCCCATTATTCGCTGGAATAGTTCGAACAAGTGTTGGGGCATCTACATACGATGTAAAGCTCCAGGTAAATGCATCAAAACCAAGGCCATCTTCATTTACTACATACACATTGAACGGTGAGATTTGAATCGTTACCGATTTTCCAGCTACAAATTTTGAAGTATCAAAATTAATTGTAAGCATTGAATCTTGAATACTTACAGGCGTTCCATACGAGGTTCCGTCTGTGATAATATTCACTTCGCCTAATGAATTGGCATCGGGATGTTGATACAATTTCTGATCGAATTTTATACTTAATGTAGCATCTAAAGGTACTTGCGTTGCTCCGTTTGCTGGAGAAAATGCAATAGGAACAAGCGCAGATTGAATAACACGGAAACTAAAATTCACCGCACTACTTTCTTGATTGCTTGCACTCTTCACCGCGCCTGCCAGAACATCCACAACGTACGTTTTTCCGTTTTCAAAAGCGGGATGCGCGAGAGTCAGCGTTGAATCCGATACACTCGCCGTAACGCCCGAAAGTGTGGTCGATCCTTGTTTAATTGTGATTCCCGTAAACGTTCCCGCAACAATCGGTTGGTTGAATTTTACACGAATTGGTGCGTTTATAGCAACTTTGGTAGCGTTGGCTGCGGGTGTAACCGAAGAAACGGAGAATGGAACTGAAGTTCGAATCACCTTATTTTTGCTATTCAAGCCAACCGCGATAAAACGACTATTTCCAAAAACAATTGAATTCAAAGCACTTGATTCAGGCGTCGATGTCTCAACCCAGTTTATTCCATCAATACTGTATATAACTTTGTTCGTTATTTCGCTGTTTACAGCTATAAATCGGCCATTGCCATACGCAACAGATTGCCATTGTCTTAATACCACACTTGCACCCGCTGTCCAATTCTTACCGTCGTCGCTGTACATAATGCGGTTAGTACCTGTAACGGCAACGGCAACAAACTGTCCATTCCCATAGGTAACTGAATACCAAGGATTCGCTTCAGGTGCCATTGCAACTTCCCAATTTATTCCATCAGCGCTGTACATCACACGATTTGTTCCGGCATTTGAAACAGCTACAAACAGCCCATTTCCATACGTAACCGATTGCCTCACACCCGGCACTAACGTTGTAGCTGAAGACCAACTTTCTCCGTTAGTGCTAAATATCAAGCGACCACTTCCATCACCCGAAACCGCAACATATTTTCCACCTCCGTAGGTAACTGAAAACAAGTTAGCCTGTTCTGTTACCAATACAGGAGTCCAGGTTTCAGTGTCATCACTATACATAATTCGGTTAGTCCCAGACGGGGCAACCGCAACAAAACGTCCATTCCCAAATGTTATTGAACTCCATGCATCTGATTCTGCCCCCGTTACAGAATCCCAATTTTGTCCCAAAGCTTCGTTGTTAGCTGGAATTACGGTGAATGAGAAGGCGAACCTGATTAATTGCCCGCCACCCGTTGATTTCACGGCAGTGCCAGCTTCTACGTGTATCACTTCTCCTGCCAAAAATTCTTCAGTTGGCGTAAATGTGGCTTCGGCGCCATTTACGATCCATGTACCGGCAAGCGTGCCGGATTGTTGACCGCGTACTGTAATATTTGCCGTAGTTACTGTTGATGCATCTGCTGCTTCAGAAAAGGTGAGTGAAATTGTTGCATTTGCTGCAATATTGGTGGCGTTGGCTGCAGGTGTAACCGAAGAAACAGTGAATGGAGCAACCGTTCTCAACACTCTTTTTTGTCCCATATTCGAAACGGCTACAAATTGGCCATTTCCATAAGTAACTCCCCTCCCTGAACCTAATGCATCAGTAGTGGAATAGGTCCAAGTATTTCGATCTCTACTGAACGCAACTTTGTTTGTAAGTGCTACGGCTACATAAGTTCCATTTCCGTAGCTCACACTTTCCCACTGATTGCTGTCTATCAATGAAGAATAAGACCATTCTATTCCATCTGTACTATGCATTATGCGGCTTCCAGCCCCAGATCCTGCTACAGCAACAAAACCACCATTTCCATAGGTTACCGACTTCCACGAACTAGCAGTTCCTACAGAAGAACTGGACCAGCTTTTACCATCCAAGCTATACATTATAAAACCAAATGGTGAAACCGCGACGAACCGACCATTTCCGTAGGTTACTGCGATCCAAGCACTGGATAGAGTAGTCCCCGACGTCCAGTTAACACCATTGTTGCTATACATAACTTTAGAAATAGCACCAACAGCAAGAAACATTCCGCCACCATACGTAACTGAACTCCATCCATTTACTATCGCAACAGCGGCACCAGTCCATACTTTTCCGTCGTCGCTATACATGACTTGATTTCCCGTTTCGGTTGTGCTTGTAACAGCCACAAAACGTCCGTTTCCAAATGTTACCGATTCCCATGCATTAGCATCAACGCCCGTTGCCGTTGCTGCTTGCCACACTTTTCCATCGTCGCTATACATTACTCTGGTGGTACCACTATTAGAAACCGCCACATACCGATTATTCCCATAGGTGATAGATTTCCAAGCACTTGCATCAAAAGCTGTCTCATAATTCCAATTCTGTCCTAACGTTTCGTTATTAGACGCATTTGCGGTAAAAGAGAAATTTTTGGGGATGGCTTGAGCATTCTCAGTCGATTTTAATGTGGACTTTATTTCCACATGTATTACTTCTCCCGGGGTTAAATTTTCAGTTGCATCAAATGTTGCAACCGAGTCATTTACACTCCAGTTGCCCGCTATTGAACCCGATTGTTGCCCGCTATTGAACCCGATTGTTGTCCGCGAACAACAATATTCGTCGAGTTAACTGTTGTATTATCAAGCGTGGCATCAAATGTCAGTACAATATTGGCGTTCACTGCTATAGCCGTGGCATTCGCGCTAGGTGAATTATTTACTAACTCCATCTGTAATTGAGCAACCATTACTTGATTAGTGCCGTTAGTCGACACTGCTAAAAAACGCTCCTTACCATACGTTACAGCAGACCATGAATTTGCAGACGGCGCGTCCCAAGTGGTCCAACTTTTCCCATCTTTACTGTACATTATGTTATTAGGTGCACTAGTCGCAGTCGCCACATAAAATCCATTTCCATACGTAACAGCATTCCAACTATTCGAAGGTGTTGATGGTGCAGAAGTCCAATCTATACCATCTTCACTGGTCAAAGCCCTGTTCATTCCAGTCGCAGATACCGCTACAAAGCGTCCATTCCCATACGTTAAAGAAATCCATGCATCGCTTGACGTTAAAGAACTTGCTGTCCAATTTATTCCATCGTCGCTATACATAAAGGGCTTGGTTCCATGAAGTCCAACGGCTACAAAACGACTATTCCCATAGGCAACCGATTGCCAAGTATATACTTCTGGTGCTGTCGTTGTTGTCCAATTAATTCCATTTTCGCTGTACATAACCCGATTCGTTCCTGAACCGGCAACAGCCACAAATCTCCCCTTTCCATAAACAATAGAATACCAATTATTATCTTCCACCCCAGTTGATGCAGTCCAAGTTATTCCATCATCGCTATACATCGCCCGGTTTATTCCATTAGCAGCAACCGCTACAAAGCGACCATTGCCGTAGGTAACAGAGTACCAACTATTAGGTTCAGTCGCCGTTGCTGTTAGCCAATTTTCGCCATCGTCACTATACATAACACGATGATCTCCATTTAAAGCAACTGCCACAAAACGACCATTTCCATAAGTAACTGATCGCCATTGATTAGCTTCTGCCGCAGATTTCGATACCCATGTTTTAACTAACGCTTCGTTAATCACCGGTTTTACCGTAAATGAAAACGCGTAGGGTTTTAAACTATTATTTTCAGTGTCCTCAACGCCAGCATTAAGTTCTACATGTATCACTTCACCCACAGGCAATGTACTTGATGGTGAAAATACGGCTTCATCGAGTCCATTTGTAGATGCCGCCCATGTACCTTCAATTTCACTTGAATTGGTTCTCAAAATAGCACTTGAGCCGAGTGACGCTATCTATATGTCCGTATTAAATTTTATGCTAATTTGTTGATTTTTTTCTACATCCGTACTGTTTGCAGTTGGGTTGCTCGATATCACAGTCACTAGAGGCACTGCCTTATACAGTACAATTCTATCGTTATCCAAATTGGCAACTAAAATATCTGGATTTCCATTTCCTGTAAAATCTGCCACTACAAAATGAACCGGATTTCCGCCACTTGTGTCAATTTTTAACGAAACGGCTGTAAAACTACCTGAGCCATCATTTTCATACCATTCTATAAGCCCATTTCCAGAACCGGCGGCAATAATATCGAGATCGCCATCGCCATCCATATCATATAAACGAACAGTTTGTATTTCTGTTAAGCCTGTTGCAACTCGTGTTCCTGCTCCAATTTTATTTAATGTAGAATCGTAGCTATGCACAAATACACTATTCGAATTAAATGCGGCACTTACGATTTCGGGTATTCCATCTCCGTTTACGTCTCCAACTTCTGTAAAAATAGCTCCATCAATTCCAGTTGCAGCGGTTGACGTAACAAATGCTCCATCTTTAAACTGATAAGCACTCACTTTGTCATCAGCAAAAGAGGTCACTACTATAAATGGATTCCCTGTTTTTGTAAGATTTGCAATAGTAATAGAGTTCGGATTACTCAAATTTGAGGAAATCGCAGCAGCTGTAAACACTTGATTTCCATCATTTTGATACCAACGTACAATATTATTTCCAACCGAAACTGTTACTATATCATTATCTCCATCGCCATCAATATCGGCTACGGCAACTTCTCTAAACTGACCAACGTTTGTTGCTATCGTTATTGGTGTATAAATTCCTGCATTGTTTTGTGCCCATTCAATTTTTCCATCGGCTGAAGAAACATAAACCGCATCTAAATCTCCATCTTTATCTAAATCAACAAGTTGAACACCTCTAGCATCATTAGAATTTACAGCTATAGTTTCTGTTGAAAAGGATACAGTGCTTCCAGAAGTTGTATTTATTACTTTTCGAATGGTTTTGTCGTTTACCGAAGCTACCGCAAAATCCAATTTCCCATCTTTATTGATATCACCAAAAGAAATCTTTTTGGGCCCATCAACAGCTTTTCCTACTATTTCTAATGGGAATGCTGTTTTTTCCCACGAACCTATCGTCTTTAATTTGGATGATAGAACACTAAATTTTGCCGAATACGGCGTTTCAGCAATATTCCCGGTCGATTTTAGATTACTTGTAACATCTATATGAATGACATCACTAAGTAAAAAATCATTTGTAGGATTAAATGTAACACTAGAACTTCCAGCACCAGTCCATACGCCATCTAATATCCCACTTAGTTCACCCCATATTTTTATTCCTGTGCTATTTAATGCAGTTCCATCAATACTTGCATTTAAGGTGAGATTTATATCAACATTCTTAGCTATTCCACTTGCATTGTTTAAGGGTGAAATTTGTTGAACTTCTAGTGTTGGTGGTGCTAATAGTGGTAATTCCACTTCTTTTGCAAGTATATCATTCGATATTAAACTTAGAAATAAAACGCTTATGAGCAGCCTTAGATAAAAAGACTTTGAATGATTACTAAAGAAAGGATGGATATTCCTGATTATTTCCAACCAGGTTTTAACATGTACTGTCGAAGATGTAGCTATATCAATCATAATAATGGGGGTTTGGTAACAGTTTATTCTGTTAGATTTTTGCGAGTATCAAATAGTTGTTGATGGCTCTACAAAAATATTATATCCGAATTCTTCGCGTTTTAGCATTTGAATGCAATCATTCACATTCTGTGATTTTATATTTATATATTGTGCAACATTTTAGATTTTGTGGAAGAAATGCACAATTGGATATAATGAAAGCCTTTTCACTCATTTTATTTTTGATATTCTCTACTCCTTTTCTTGGGTATTCTCAATCCGTTCCTTATTTCAGTAGTTCACCCCCTATAACCGAAAAAATAGATGCCTCGTCGTTTTTTTTAAAGAAATGGACGGCTAAAATGGGTTTACCTATGAGTTCTGTTAGTTCCATTCTGGTTGATTCTAAGGGCTATATCTGGGCTACAACTTTTGATGGTGTTATCCGATTCGACGGATTTAAAATCAAACTTTTTTCGTCTTCTTCTTTCCCTGAAATTACAAACGACCGTTTTTTTGATATTCTCGAAGATCGCCATGGGAATATCTTTTTTATTAGTGAGATTAAACGTGCTTATAGAGTAGATTCTGAGACTGGTGCTTTATCCGTTTTATCTGCACCTGATAATGCAAAACCTCTTTTTGTAAATCAAATGACCAAAACAAGTTTTGGTGATATCTTGTTTTCTACTAAATCTGGGATTTTTGAATCTAAAAAGGGAAATACACTTGCTAGTATTATCACATCCGAATCAGGGGAAGAAATGTTTATGGCATTTCGCGATCAGTGGGGTACTATTTGGTTTGAAAACTCACAAGAACAACTTATTCGTTTTTCTGATGGTAAAATGAATGTGATTAATGTGAATAAGCCCAATGCTTTACGTTATTTTGATCTAGAAGAAATTTCCGGTAACAGCTGGTTAAGTTGGAACAATACCATTATTGAATTCAATGAATTTGATTATACCGTTCACAATTTTGACGCGATCAATCAAGAAAATACCATCACCCATTTATCGTATAATCATACGAATCAGTCTATTCTGTTCGGAACAAATAATAGTGGTTTTTTTAATTGGAATAGGAAAAGCGATCAAGTAAATAAGTCTTCTATCAAAGGAAGTTCCTTAATTGCTGAAAATGGAATTGGAAGAAGCCATACACAAATTTAGTTGCAACAAGCCTTGGTATTTATGAACTGCGCTCTGAAACATTGATTTACGAATCTTCAAATGAATTAATAAAAGGGTTTTCGCAGTCTGCAGATAGTTCCATTTGGGTTGCAACGAATGGTGATGGGATTATTCACTTGCAAAAATCGTCTTTTTCAACTTAAGCGCCTGAAATTAATCCCAATTTAAATCCAATTTTCGAAGATAAATCAGGTGAAATTTGGGTAGGATCTTTTGGTTCCGGAGCTTTTATTTTAAAAAATGGAACTTTTGAACCTATCCAATTACATAATGGAATTGAAGACAAATACATTACATCAATCGGGCAAACCAGTAATGGAACTATTCTTTTTGGTGCTAATTCCAGTTTTTTATATTCTTTTGATTCAAACAAGCTTATTTCTAAACACCTTTTACCCATTAAAGACAATCAAATTGTCGCCGCTTTGTTCGAAGATTCAAAGAAAAATAGTTGGGTTGGTAGTACAAAATCTTTATTCGTAAAAGCACACACTCAAAGCAGCTTTTCTACAGCAAGTCTCATTTCCTTAGCGGAGAAACCCATTGTACGATATATTGCCGAATCGCCCGATTCTTCTATTTGGCTTTCTACACTCGGTGCTGGTATTATTCGAATGAGAGATTTTAAACCCGATTATGTTTTTAAACGATTCGGATTGGGGACTCATGTAACAAGGTCTATTACTATTGACCCTCGTTTTTCAACTGATCCAAACTCTTATGTACTTTGGGTTACTACAGAATCACGAGGAATTCACAGACTAAACGTTCAAAACGATAGTGTATCAATCATCACCATTACAAAAGAAAATGGACTCATCGACAATACCATTCATACCATTGTATTTGATGATGCAAATAATTTGTGGATGACATCTAATAATGGACTTAATGCCGTAAAAAGCGAAGATATGGATTCATTCTTAGCAGGTTCGATCCCATATCTGCCTACTCAAAATTTTTATGAAAGAGATGGTCTTCCAAGCAACGAATTTAATGGAGGATTCCAATCCACAGGTTTTAAAAGTAAATCTGGCCTTATGTATTTTGCCAATCAAAAAGGATTAGTCAGTTTTAATCCAGCTACCTTAATTCAAGATAAATCTATAGCAAAAGTTTTTATAGAAGATGTTTATGTTAACAACAAACATTTCCATGTTAAATCTAAAAAAAACAATAGTTTGAATTTACCTTCTGGTATTTATGATATTAAAATATTTGTTTCCATTATCCAACCTTCCTCTTCTCATGACCAAAAACTGTACTACAAAGTTAATAATCAACAAACTGAATGGCTTGAAATTAATCAAGGCCAACCATTAAATCTTTCGTCTCTTGACTGGGGAACTTATTCTATTTCAATAAAAAGTAGTCTTAACTTAACTGTCGATTCCTCCATTACTCGTTTTACCGTTCATGTGGCTCCTTTTTGGTATCAGAGTATTAGTTTCTATCTTTTTTTAGCTAGTATTGGAATAGCACTCATTTATGTGATCATCAAAACCAGAACCCAATACGTTATCAGACAAAACCAGGATTTAGAAAAGCTAATTACAAGACGATCGACAGAATTACAGATTGAGCAACAAAAAAACTTGATTGCTTCACAAAAAATGATCAGCGAATTAACTCATAAAAACAACATTATTAAAAGCATTCATTCACTTATTCAACAACCTTCTAAATTACTTTTCGAAAGTTTAACGGTTTGGTCTACTAATTATAAAGAAGTTCTACACGATTCGTCTATTACCTCATTTAATGAACTGATTTCGCAATCTAAATCGGTTAGTGAAAAATTGGATCGTTCTATTAAATTGCTGTCAAATCAACATGAAGAAGTTGAATTTTCTAAAGAAGAAATCAATTTAAATGATCTTTTACATTATGTAGCAAGTAGTTTAAAGAAAAAATCAATCTCGCTACAAGCTCGTTCCACGTTTCCATTTGAAGATATTGGTGTGTTTTCAGTATTTGATGGCGTTATTGTACAAACAGCACTTGTTGATTTAATTGAGTTTGTGCTGCGTAACGAAAATGCAAGTGTACACGCAACTTTAAGCAAAGCAGAACTATATTCGACCTTAACCTTAGAATTTTCTAACGTTGAACATGTAATTATAGATTCAATTATTAGTCACGTTTCAACTAATGAAAAAAACAATGTTTTAGACAGTTCTACGGATATTCATTATCTATCTCTTCTTTCATCTTTAAAAAGAGTTTTTGAAAACTCCATTGGAATTGAAGGCGAAAAAACAAGTGCAAACACATTTCAGATTACATTTTCTTTCTTAACAAGTTATCTTGGGTCGAGCAATAGGGAGACAAACACTCAAGAAAAATCTTTTATTAAATCAATTGAAGAAAAAAATCAGCAAAAATTTAAAATTGCCATTTTTGATAGTAGTAAAAATTACTCTGAAATAATTGAACGGAATGTTCTACCGAATTGTGAATTAGAGATTATGGCTAGAAATGGAATTCATGGTTATGCACAAACTATTGCAGAATCAGATATGATTTTATTGGATTCAAATTTTACTTACGGAGATCCATTTAATTTAATAAAAACAGCAAGAAATGGTTTAAATGGAGATAAACTTACCATTGTATTAATGACTACGGTTTTTGATGCCAAAGAACAACATGCTGCGTTGCGAATTGGTGCAGATATGTACATTACCAAACCCTTATCTAACGATGCTCTTGTAGCTCAAATTGAATCCCTTTTATCATTCCGAAAACGATTACTCCAATCTATTGAATCGCACACAGAGCAACTAAAATTGCCCGAATCAGGAATTACTCGTTCTGATCGTGAATTTATGGAAAGAGTGCTTAGCGTAATTAAACAAAATATTTCAAATCCGGATTTTACAGTTGAGTCACTTTCCGATATTATGAAATATAACCGCACTTCCTTATCTAAAAGAATTAAGAAATTAGTAAATCGCAATCCATCTTCTATTTTACAAGAATTACGCATCGTTAAAGCGGTTGAATTGCTTCAAACTAACGAATACAACATTTCTGAAGTAGCTTATACATGCTGATTTAGCTCCTTATCCTACTTTAGCCAAGCTTTTAAAAACCACATGAATATTAGTCCTACCGATTGGCTAGCCCAACAATTGTCAGTAGCTAAAGTATAGAAATCGTACTAAAACTGAAAAGCGCAATCTCTGCCTAGTTACATACTAACAAAAAAACACTGCACTTCGATGTTCCTAGTATTCACTAGGGTAAATAAACTCGGATACTGAATCAAGTTCAGTATGGAGTAAAATATTAATCAATCAAAATGAATTTCTCCTGTCTTCCATCATAATAACTCACCTTATTTCCGTCAAAAAAGGCGTTTTCTTCTAACATGATGCGAATTTCTTTATTCCATTCAGGGACTAAAACCGTTACATTCAACTCAATACTATATCCGGTATTCTCGAATAACGGATAATCGCCCGCCCCTTTTGTATCTCCTTGATTATCCCACATTCCGATAGTTGGTCCGGCTCCATGTCCATAGAAACCAAGTGGATGTGTATAAACAGATGGTTTCAACTTTTCGGCTAAAGCTTTTTCACGTGTAATGCGCAAAATTTCATTTCCGGTTCTACCCGTTTGAAAAGACACCGTTAGTAAATCCTGAAGGCGATTTCCTTGTTTCAGAGCATCTTTTAAGCCTTGGGGCACATCGGTTTCACCATCTTTTAACACATAAGCATGCTGTTGTTGGTCGGTGTGAAGACGGGCGAAACTCACCCCGATATCCACATGTAATAAATCTCCTTTTTGAACAATTTCTCCTTTGGGCTTTGATGAAAAATCCCCTTCGTGTTCGGGTGCCTGAGCACGTTGCACCGAAACTGTAGGCTGAAACCAGGTTTGATAGCCCATCCTGCGAATTTCTTCACGAAACCACCATTGAATATCTTCGGTTGTAGTTACTCCGGGTTTCACCACATTGGCAGAAAATCCGGCTTTGATGAGTGAATGTCCATCTCGAGCTAATTTTTTCATCATTTTAACCTCATTAGCTGTTCTTGTCTCTAACCAACCCACAGCTAATCTCTCAGCAGAAACAAGTTTAGTTTTGTACTCGTTGGGTAATTTGTTCAGAATGGCTTCGTATTCTGAATGAGTAATTCCATCGGCCTGACCGTATGTATCTGAGAAATTAAGAGCGATTTTTTGGGGATTTTTCTCGTTAATAAAATCAACTAAACATTGAATTTGATCAGGTTGTTCATCCGGATTCCAGATTTTTTTGAAAAATTGACCAATATCGTACCGAGCAACGGCATACCGTTCTACTATTTCTCCATTTTGCCAAAACACGAGGATTGTACGTCTGCGAGCTGCAAACCACGTAGCCGGTAACATGGTTCGAATAACAGGATCTTCGTTGTACTCACGAGCTGTAATAATCCATAAGTCTATGTTTTCACGTTTCATAAGACTTGGCACAATCGAGTCGAGACGTTTTTGTAACTCCTCGTCAATAAATGATGCTTCTTCTTGAAGCGTCATTGGTCTAGTTTCGGATTGCGCAACCGATTTTCGTGGCATAAGAAATAAAGTGAGAAATAACAGAACCGATAAGCAGGTTTTTATTAGCATAGACACAAAGAATTAAAAATTGGAAATTGTTGTGTAATTTTTGCAAGTTAATCAATAACAGCCACCCTACTTCACTAAAAAAAGACTTTTACATTTTTTGAATTCCTGAATTAGCGGATTTAACTAAAAGTGTATTAATGAATTGGGATGAAATTCAACTTGAAATTCAACTCTAGTCTTTATGGTCTAGGTTCTTTTAACTCGTTTATAGACATCTTTGAATGAAATTGTATGAAAATTGCGTTTTTTTCAACCTATTTATTTGGAGGGGCTGGCAGTAGTGCTCGCTCAGTAGTTTCAGTACTTCGGGAAAAAGGACATAGTGTTCACTTATACTATCGATTTGGAGTCACTCCGCAATCACATGAGCATTGTCTCGACTTTTGGTATTCGAATGATCAAATCAATAAAACTATGAGTATCGGAGTGAAAAATCTATTTTATCACACCTCAGAAGAAACTTGTGTAAAGTGGACACAAATAGAGAGGACTATGGAGGAAAAGCCCGATGTAATACTTTTATTTTGGTATGCTCAAATGTTAAGCCCTGAACTGATTCAACAATTATACATTGTATATAAGTGTCCTATTGTACTCTTTATGTAGGATAACCAAGCTATTAGTGGCGGTTGTCATTTTAGTTTAGGATGTGATCGTTTTAATCGGGGATGTGGATGTTGCCCACAATTACAAAGTGCATTACCTATGGATCGATCCTACATTCAAATGAAGGAAAAATAAAGGTGTTCAAAAAAATTCCTGTGCATTTAATTGCGGCTTCAACCTGGCAATTACTTTTACCAAAACAATCAACTATACCCTTTGCATCCTATTCCAATCAATGGTTAGGTTTTCCACTTAAAAACGAGATTCAGATCACGCAGACCGAAAAAGTAACGTATCAGAAAGCCCTATCGATTTATTTGGACAACCTCTTATATTTCTGAATTACGAAAAGGATTTCCCTTATTTGTTGATGCGCTGTATCACTTTACAAAAACTTACCCTGAAGTTGCAAAAGAATGTGAATTTACAATTTTAGGAAAAAGTGCAACAGAATTGCGATTTGATTCCTAAAACACAACAATTAGAACTGTAGAATTACTGCCAACTAAGGAGTATGAAGATGAATTGAGCAAGGCGATATTTTTTATAAATACCTCTTTAGAAGATGCAGGTCCCGGAACATTAATGAAAGCCATGTGTAAAGGTTGCATACCTATTAACTTTCCGACAGGCATTGCGTTAGATATTGTAAACGAAACGAACGGTTTTATCACCACAAAAACAGATTACAAAGAATTGGCGGAGATGATATTTATTGCAACACAATTATCGAAAGAAGAACTTATTCACAAAAGAAAAGCAACTATTCTGTTTACCAAAGAACAATTAGATGAACACAAAACGTATGAGGGTTTTCTTAGAATTTTACAGCAAATAATTGATAATCATAAGGTTTCAGGAAATTAGCATGAGTTTGGGTTAGTTTGAATTAAAGAAAATCTGATACAACATTGCAAAACGAATGGTATTTCTATACTTGATTTTTTAGAAAAAGCGATAAATAGTGGATTGAGAGATTAAACGGGTTGGCTGAAGTTTCTTAAAAAATCAGTCAATTCATCTTTTGTCACTTTACCACTTGCCAAATCCATAATCAGCGCATATAATACCTTTTCTTGGGCTATAATTTTATATCCATTTCGAAATAAAAACAAATACATAGCTATAAGCGAAATGCGTTTATTTCCATCGATAAACGGATGATTATTACATAAATGAAAACCGTAAGCGGCTGCCATGTGAAACAGGTCTTCATGAATATATTCGCCATCAAAAGTTGCTTCCAGTTGAGCTAAGGCGGATTCTAAAAGACCTTCATCACGAATTCCAAAAGCACCGCCATAGCGCTTAATTTGGTCATTATGGAAATATAATAACGTGGTTTTATCTAAAAATGTAATCATTTTGCCAATGCTTGAAGCACTTCTTTGTAATCCATATTCAATTGATTATAAGCTTGAGTCCATTTTTCAAACTCAGGATCAAGTGCAGTCAATTTTATGCTATTGCCCTCCGTTTCAACCGTTACTGTGTCGCCTTCTTTTAAATGAAGAGAATCAGTTACGCTTTTAGGAATGATAATTCCAAGGCTATTTCCAATTTTTCTTACTGATGATTCCATACTAATAGGGATTAATGATCAATTGTTAAAACAAGGTTATAACAAACTGCATTAAGATACAAATGCTATTTTAAATCAAATTCCTTAGTATAGTTACCCCTATTTTGTTACACGAATCAGCCAAAACACCCTATATTTTGTTACACGAACTTTGCATTTTTACCCTTATTTTGTGACATGGAAATTTGACAAAATCAACAATCGTAGTTTTTACTACTCTCTTTGGCATTGATTAACAACCACTTACACCAAAAAAACATTAATACAGTTTAATTTGAAGAATTGACCTCCTTATATTTAAACTATCACGTTAGAATTCAGTTGATGTTAAGGCTTCTCAAATCAGTTCTTTGCATTTTGCACGATCTTTTCACCATTCAAAATTATCCATTGTCAGTTGTTCATTGTTAATTCAGCGTAAAATCATCCGTAGAAATTCGGGTTTCGATGTTAAGGAAGTCTGCAGTGCTTTGCCAAACTCTAACTTAAATCACCGGTTTTTATTTACAATTCCCAAGATCTACATTTAATACTACAAATCGTTTTCATACAAATTCCTTTCACAATTATGGTAAATGCTTTTTTACAAATAAAATAAAGAATTCAAGTAACTCTAATATAATTAAAAAAAGGCGCTGATGAGTTTTCCTCAACAGTGCCTTTTTACTTTATTTTTGCTTTATGCTGCTTATTTCTTGTTACGAAGCTTTTTTAGCGCATACGCACCATCGGCTAATGCGACTATACTTAATCCGCCATCAATTGGGGATTGTTCTGGATCGCCTAACATGGTTGGTGGTTGGGCAATTAGATCGTGAGCGCCAAAAAGCACGGCTACAACGAGTAAAAGAAGGAAAAATGTGAAGTTTTTCATGTCAAAAAAAAGTCTTATGGTTTAAGTTCTATAGGGCTTATGGGTGGTTTTAGCAGTTAAGGAGTATGGAGTAAAGGGAAATTTTACCCTTACTCCTGACTCCAGAAACCTTACCGCTATTTCAATAGCGTCATTTTTTTCGTTGCAACGATGCGACCATTGTAGTGCATTTGATAGAAGTAGATACCACTCGACATCGAACTTGCGTCCCATATCAACTGATGCACTCCTGCACTTAATTGTCCATCGTTTAGTAGCGCTACTTGGCGACCAATAGAGTCGAACACGCGAACACTTACATTTCCAGCATTCGCTAAGCTAAAGCTTATCGTCGTGCTAGGATTAAATGGATTTGGATAATTTTGATTCAAACTCAAAGTCAAGGCTTTGTAATCATCCTCTTCTACTGCCGTCGTGTTTACAAGCGTTAAGATGAATTCAAAATCTGCGTTTTCTGAACTTGTGTAAGCTAATTCCTTCAGAGTTTTTTGCTCTGCCGATGCTTTTTTCAGACTTACATGATTAAATGTGTAGCTGAAATTTTCATCTGTTACTGGAATTTGAACGCCGTTTTTCACATCCGAAAACACAACCGTGTAATTATCTGGAATCGTCATAGTTCTCAATGAGAAAGTAACTTCGCCCGATTGTGTGTAATCAAAAACAACAGGAATTCTCAGTTCAGAATTGAAGTTCGGAATCGATTGAATCGCTCTGAATTCATCAACTTCTGGAATACTTAGAGCTAAGAAGTCACTTGTAAGTGGTTCTAGTTTTGTTGCATCTAATTCGTCTTTTTCAAAACTTGCTAAATCGCTGATGCGAATCATGACTTCATCTTCATAGCTTCCACTTTTTGCTTTCAGAGCTAATTCGGTTTTCACTGCTTCTTTACCAATGAAGTTTGAACCTGCCGATCTCACTCTCGTTCCAATATTCATAACTGGATTTGCACTTGATGTTTGAACAAAGAAGGCTTGAAATGGAGCAATTACTGGATTCGCACTTGTTAATACCCACGATTTTGTTACGCCATTATAAATCTGAGCATCAGCTTGAACATTGGTTTTGCTGGAAATATTATCCCAATGAATACCCGATGAATACGGATTTCCAACTAAGGTCTAACGGCTTATATTTGGATTTAAGTTAATGGTTGGATTAGAGTTTTCCGTTCCTGATAAGACAATTCGTGTTGGTTTCTCATTCGGAGTTCCATCAAAATTATCATCATAGAAGTTATACCGTTAATAGTCAAGTTTTTTTTGAAACATTTTTCTATGTTTCAAC
>CAZNTR010000085.1:4379-16423 GCA_964575925.1 uncultured Chitinophagales bacterium | reverse complement strand
GGTGAAGTCTTTATACTTGTGTAAAATAGAAAAGGTGTTGCAAATCGGTTAAGTTTGGGTAGTCAAAAACAAAAACTCAAACACAAAATACAACACCTATGAAAGCAAAGGTAAAACCATCAGAGCAAATGAGCAACTATGTTCAGTCATTATTACAAGGTCAGGTACAAACCGATGAGTTGGTGAGTCAACTCTTGGTCAATGGAGCGCGTCAAATTCTACAACAAGCCGCCGAACATGAAGTTGACGAATATTTAGGACGAGGCTGGTATGAACGAAAAGGCAATGATAATGAAGATTCAGAATATAGTGAATTTAAGGGGTATCGAAATGGATATACACCTAAATCAATTCAATCCCCATTGGGTCGAATTGGGCTTCAACGACCACGAGTGCGCGACGATCAAGGGGAATTTGAATCACAGCTATTTACTCGTTTAGATGCCATTGATGCCCGTCTGTTGCATTTAGCTACCGAAATGTACGTTCGAGGCTTGTCCACACGTGATATTGAGCAGACCTTAGTGGATAGCCAGGGAAAGCCGATTTTATCACGTAGTGTAACCAGTCAGCTCACCGATGAATTGTATCAGCAGTACACCCAATGGTCGAAACGCTCGCTGGAGCAAGACGATGTGGTGTATTTGTTTGTTGATGGCGTGTATGAATCAATCCGAAAGTACACCAACAATCAAACTATTTTATGCGCTTGGGGCATTTGTAGTGATGGCAGAAAAGTGCTTTTGGGCTTGCAAGCGGTTGGAAGTGAGAGTGCGCAGGCTTGGGAAGACTTTTTCCAAGACTTGTTGGCTCGTGGCATGGATCAGCCTGTTTTGACCATTAGTGATGGCTGTAATGGCATCATAAAGGCTATAACGAAAGTATTCCCGTATAGCGATCGTGGACGATGTATTAGCCATAAGTTGCGCAATTTACTCAGTAAACTACCTGCTGACCAGACTATTCAAAAACGGATGAAATCACGGCTTCACGACATTTATTATGCTCCCACCCATCAGGAAGGTAAAGCCCGCTCCGAAAAATTTATAACCGAATTTGCAGATGTGTATCCAGCTTTAATTGCTTGTTTTATCGATGATTTACAAGCCTGTCTGGCGCATCTGAATTATCCCGAGGGGCATCGAAGAAGCATTCGAACCACCAATTTAATTGAGCGCTGTTTCGTGGAACAAAAACGCAGAACCAAAATAATTCCAACTCATGTGAATGAAAAAGGAGCTATGAAACTAGTATTCGGAACGCTAATTCGAGCCAGCGGGCAGTGGCAAAGAGTAAATATGAGTCCATCGGATTTAGCCTTACTGCGTAACATCCGTAAATTAATCACAGAATCTAAACACATAACTTTAACTGAAAATCGATTATCATTCAAACTTGCTGCTTAATAACCCTTTTTTGTTTTTACACAGAAAATAGGACTTGACCTCGTTTTTAAATCAACTCTATAAATGTGTGCTTATTTATGTTTAAGTTTTTTCGTTCCATTCCAAATCATGTTCTATTGTATAAGATTTAATAGGAATTTTAGCCAAAAATCAGTTTTTTACTATTTAATAGCACTTTTTTTGATTTCCCGTTTTTATTTTCAACTTTGGCTTACTACTTTATGGTACTTTATAGATTAAATGATGTCGTTAATATAAAACTTGGCACTTATGAATTTTTCGCTCCGCGCCCGAATCATATCCATTTTTGTTGGTACTGGTATTTTAGTATCGTTGTTTATGGCTCTTTATTTCCCAAATAAGTCAACTTCGATGGGAAGAGAGATTTTAGTAGAATCTTCAAGGAACACTACTGACGCTATATCCAAGCAACTTTCCAATGCTGTTGAAGCTCGAATTTTAGATGATGGTGCTCTCATTCGTGAATCCATGTCTCACTTCGATAATGACCACCTAGATGATGGGGTTTACAATATTGCCCTGTTCGATGAAATGTTGCAACCAATTTATTCTGTTGGGCCTGGTAGTGACAAACTGGTTATTAAAGAAAGTATTAACGAAATCATCTACGCTCAAGTAGGCGAGTACTTAACATTCACTGCTCCTGTATTCAGCAATGTCTCTTATGATAATGGGAAAAATATTATTGGGATTGTTAAAATCACCTACTCTGAAAAAACATTGCTAAGTTCTTCTTCAGAAATTCTCTATACAACAATTGTAATATCCATTATAGCTCTTTTAATCTACATTGGAATGGGTTACTGGTTTGCAGGCTCAATTAACTCTCCAATTTTGAAAAACAACTCTCGTTTACAAGATGCAGCAAGAAGTATAAGTGATGCTTCTGAGCAAGTTGCCGCATCAAGTCAGGATATGGCAGATGGTGCATCTCAACAAGCTTCTTCTTTGGAAGAAACCTCCGCTTCACTTGAAGAACTTGCTTCTATGACCAAGCGAAATGCGGAAAGCGCACAACAGGCAAATCAACTTTCTGAAGAAGCACGAAAAGCAGCTACCAAAGGAAACAACGCAATGGTGAAGATGAATCAGTCTATGAACGAGTTAAAAATCTCAACTGATGAAACATCGAAAATTATTAAAGCCATTGATGAAATTGCATTCCAAACCAATTTATTAGCATTAAATGCAGCAGTAGAAGCAGCAAGAGCTGGACAAGCTGGGCTGGGATTTGCCGTAGTTGCTGAAGAGGTTCGTCGTTTAGCTTTAAGAACTTCTGATGCTGCTAAAGAAACAGAATCAATTATTGAACGTTCTCGACAAGCCGCTAATGGTGGTGTTACTATCGCTGCTTCAGTCGGTGAGATTTTAGTTGAGATAGATCAAAAAACCCAAAAAGTAAATGAGTTGGTTAGTGAAATTACAGCTGCTTCTCTAGAACAATCTCAAGGTTTGGAACAAATTAACCGAGCAATGGGTCATGTTGATTCTGTTACTCAGAAAAACGCCGCAGGAGCCGAAGAAAATTCATCGGCGGCTGCAAACCTTAAATCTGAGGCGACTCAATTAATTGATATTGTTCAAGAATTAACGACTCTTGTTAATGGTGAAGAGAATCATTCTGGGAATGAGGGTAATTCTTCTACACAAAAAAGAAAAAAAACAAATTCTCAAAAAAACTCCTCATCAAGGTCTTCTAACTCAGGCGAGTACTCCTCTGGAAATTCACATCCCTCTGGCTATTCTAAAACCATGAAACAAAGTTCAAATGTAAATTCTAATCCTTTTGGAAATATTGACCCATCTAAAGTTATTCCAATGGATGATGATTTCGAAGATTTTAAATAAATTAATCAACATTTTAAAAGCTCCAATTGGAGCTTTTTTTTTGTTGATTTGCTTTGAGGTAAACCTTAATTCTCAGCTATCAACTTTAGATTTGAGTTTACTCTAATAAGTACAGTTCAGCAACATTTTAGGTAAATTATCAGTATTTGAAATGGTTCAATCCGAAAGATTCGACCTTCTGAAGTGGGTTCAGATTTTATTTCTAAAATTTATTCAAAGTAACAATTAAGCCTATTGAAATCTTTTCAATATTCGTAGATTTCATATATCAACCATTAAAAATTTAGCCTTATCCTGCCCTATGTCCGTTAATCTATTTGTGGCCAATGAAACTCATATTCCTTACGCACAGGAAGTCTGTGATTTGATTGAGGAATCAGCCAAAGTTCGTGGAACGGGTATTGCCAAACGCGAAGCTGCTTATATCATTACTAAAATGCACGAAGGCAAAGCTGTAATAGCTTTAGATGACTCAAAATTGATTGGATTTTGTTATATAGAAACATGGGGAGATGGTAAATATGTTGTCAATTCAGGACTTATTGTTCATCCTGATTACAGAAAAACAGGTTTGGCAAAACAAATAAAGGCTAAAATTTTAGATATTTCTTTAAAAAAATTTCCCGGATCAAAAGTTTTTGGTATAACTACGAGTTTAGCAGTAATGAAAATCAACAGCGATTTAGGTTACAAACCAGTTACATTTTCAGAATTAACGGATGATGATAAATTTTGGGGTGGTTGCAAAAGTTGTGTAAATTACGACATTCTTACACGAACTAATAGGAAAATGTGTCTGTGTACAGGAATGATTTATATTCCACCTAAAGAACAGACCAATTCACTTCCAAATAAAATTGCTGAGCAAAAGAAAAAATCGAGATGGGATTATTTTCAGCAGTTTTTCAAAGTGGGAAGAATTCGTTTGAAGAGATGGTTTTCTAACGATTTAGTTAAAGTGGATGACCCAACGCATCCAAGATTATAAAATGAAGAAATAAGCTATCCAATTTGTAGTGAAGCAATTTGGTTCAGATTTACTGACTTAGTTCACATACTTTTCAAAAGTTAGATAAAACGATTAGCATTGAAAATTAGCTACGAGAGATTATGTACCCGACTTAGCAGGATTCTTAAAAATAAGATAATTTATATGAGCATAAATGGACAGTTTTCATTCTGATAATTCACAAATATTTGTTTGTAAAATCATTTTTTAACAATAACAGATTTTTCATTCAAAAACATTATCCTGTATGACTCAAACTCGGACTTCGTTTCTAAGCAAACTTCACTGGGTTTTGCAAAATAAAGAACATCCCATGCCCCGACACGATTCGAAGAACCACGAAGTGTTAGGTCTGTCCAATTTTTTTTAAGGCCATAAGCTAGTTCTTTTGAATAGGTTAAGTTCTAAGACTGAGATGCTGGATCGGAGTTTAGCATAACGAAATGACGTACATGAAATAAGAACTATGTGTTGCGATTATGTTATTTTTTTTATTTTTTTTGCAAAATTGAACCTTTTAAAAAATTAATAAACTTTACAAAAGATCCAAGTCCAAATTTGAGTAATTGACCAAACTATTGTTAAATAGTGTCAAATGTTTCATTCATAAATAATAAATGCTATTGCGAATAGACCTCTGATTTAGAACCTTAATTTAAAACACGTTCAAAATGCAGAGAAATATCAAGATCATAATCTGAGATTACAAATGGCTCTTTTCTCGAACGCAGTATATATGAATTTAAATCGTAGAACTTAATTCTTTTCAGAATTCAGCATTAACAACTAATGCAAGCGATTCTATTTCTAAGGCAAATATTAGTTATTTGCATCAGCGAGTGATTCTCTTAAAAACTTTAGTGCTAAACCCATGTGATTTTCTACTGTTTTTACACTCAATTCAAGTATTTCTGCAACTTGTTTGTAACTCATTTCCTGTAAATAACAAAACTCAAATACAGTTCTTCTTTTGTCTGGCATTTGAGCTATTGCAGCATATATTTTGTCTTTCAATTCTGAATTGATTAAATCAGAGTCAGCTGCTGCACTGGTTTGCGAATCAAGCTCATACACATCTAAACTAGAATTCTTTTTATTGTCTCTAATTTGATTGAGCATTCTAGTGTAGCCAATTTTAAAGAGATAGGCTTTTAAGGATTTATCAGGATCAATTTCTGACCTATGTTCCCAAATCCAAATAAATGCTTGTTGTACAAGATCTTGTGCAACTTCCTCTCTCACTCTTCGCTGAATTAGAAAACGATATAATTGTTTATGATGAACATCAAAGAAGAATTTAAAGGCTTTTGAATCGCCCATTCTAATTTTTAGTGCAATACGTTTTGTCTCATCAGGTATTTCTAATGCAAGAAGTATTAGGATTGGAAACACGCTATAATTATTGATTCAATGTTCATTAACTCTTGAAAAGATACAGAAATCTAGTAGCAGACATACTGTTTGAAACGTTTTATTTTTTATAAATTTGTAAGTTAATATACTATTAATCTGGGTTTTGTAAGGGAAACAAATAATACGAATGATATAAAAAGTATCTTCATTTGGCTACGCAGTGCCTTCGGTTTCACTGCCACTCTCTAATCGCTACAAAGCGAAATATGATTCCGATTAGTACATCGGAACCCCAAAGCAATCTGAAAAACTATGAAATGCTATTTTGGGTCATTTGGGAGTTTAATTCTAGTTAGCATTTCTGAGTTTTTTCTAGTTTGATGCTAAAACAATTTCCAAAATTCTTATCCCTCATTAAGGATAATTAAACCCTTAAAATCGCGTTCTTACTTCCCACAAATCTGGGAATACGGCATTAAACAAGGTGTTTTTTAGATATTGAACACCATCGCTTCCTCCAGTTCCCATTTTATTGCCAATTGTTCGTTCAACCATTTTGACATGTCTGTAACGCCATTCTTGTAAGCCTTCATCGAAATCGACTAAAGACTCACATAACAAAGCGATTTCATTTTTTTCTTTCATGATATCGTATATCACATCTTGCATTTCTTTACTTGGATTAAACATCAAACCAGATTCATTTTCTCGTTTTGGTGCTTCAACCTTATAACCCATTTTTTGCAAAAGTTTGATAAAAGATTCCCAAATTGTTGATTCTTCAATTCTTAATGTGAGTTTTTTGTAAGCTAAAGAATCAGCTTCATGCAAGCTAAACATTCTATTATGTCTCATCCCCAATACTATTTCTAACTCTCTGAATTGAACGGATTGAAAACCTGAGGCTGATTCCAAATATTTACGAAAGGATGAAAAGGATAATGGTGTCATTGTTTCAAGAATGTCATTTTGACCAACTAGCGTTTTCATGATGACCAAAATTCGGCGCATTGTTTTTAAGGCAGCCCAAGGATGACCTGCTTCCATTTCTACACGAAGTAAATCAATTTCATGCAAAATTTGTTTGAACCACAATTCATAAGTTTGATGAATAATGATAAAAAGAAGCTCATCATGTTGAGCTGGGCTTGATTTTAGTTCTTGAAGTTCAAGAAGTTCTTCTGTTTTTAAATAGGAAGTGTATGTTAAAGCCATATTTTGAAATTCTGAATGTTAAATACTTATTTTTTAATTGCTTATTCAAAGCTGCGTAATCCTCTAGTTGGGTTTTGTTCATTCAATGATACCCAACTTTATTCTAAGTAAGAAAAATACACTTTTTATGGGAACTCAGCTCAAGTCCGATTTCAAATCACCTTTATTTTTTTAGTTATAAACGTTTCCTATTAGTTGTGGGCAATTCATTTAAACAATATTTTCTGGACTGATAATTAATGAATGTACTTTTTCAATAAATAATGACTATAATTTGTCTTGATTCATAGACAGTTAAAACATGATTAAACCTGCGTTAGCAGGAATTTAATTTTCACTCTTTTAAAAATTTTAGTGTTGCAACATGAAAAAATCTACTCTTATCTGTTTATTATTTTTTAGCTTATCAACTCATTTAGTTTATTCTCAGATTTCTTCTGAACCCCGAATCTATAATTATAGTTCTGCTCTACATTCATTAATTTTTGATGAAACTACAAAATCAGTTTGGTTTATCGATGCTGACAATAATGTTAGCACTATTAATTTAATTGATAGCAAACAAGATATTTTCAAATGGATTCATCCAAGTTCACTTAATTTATTTTTCGATAGTTTAGTTGTCTTTTCTAAGAAACAGAATACGGTTTCACTTATGAATAAGCAGACTGGCTTCTTTAGATCGGTTGAATTACCCAAAGTTCAGTTTACTATAAGTGGAGTTCTACTAATTGATAAACGCTTTTGCATTATTTATGGTAGTGATCGCATGTTTGATTTAAAAACGGTTCTATTTGATATGAGAAAAAAAACCTTCAAACCAATAGAATTGGATAGTGGTGTCTATGGTTTACGATCAATCCATTTAGAAAAGACTGGAACAGTTTGGTTATTCACCGAAGATGCTCTTTTTCGCTCCAAAAATCTAAAATCATGGGAAAAAGTTATTGATAAATCTCGATTTAAAGGTTTTTTTTCGGACTTTGAAATCTTGGGTGATTACCTTTTCTTAACTCATATTCGAGGAGAGATTTATCGATTTAACATTGATAATCTAGATGCAGAACCCAAAATAGTTAACCAAACGCCTTATTCGACTTTTCACAGTTGTGTTTTAAACAAAAATCAACTTTTGATAGCATCTTTATGTGAGGTTCATTACATAAAAGAAGGGAAATGGGAACCAATTCCTAATTTTAGTCCACATATTGAAACGACATTAATTAAAAACTTAATTCGATTCAGTGAAAACCAGGTTTTAGTAGTTACAAACCTTGGTTTTCATCTTATATCTTTAAACTAAACACTAGAATCAATTCAACTCTGTGCCAATTACACTGCCTTTAAAAACTGGATTTTCATCCTTTGTTTCTTCAGCTAATAATTGTCTTTGTGTTTCTTCAAATTCCATTCTTTTTGCTATACGATCTTTTTCAACGGTGTCTTCTGGTTCTAAATGATGTTCCCAATCAAAACTGACATGTTCCCATTGTAGCTCATATCCAAATGCTTTGAAAATGGTATAACCGGGCTTAAATCCAACCCAATTTCCACCCCACCAAGCTGCCGATACCGATTGAGAAGTTATATACCAAACACCATTATATTGGAAGTTTTCGGCAATATGTGTGTGTCCTTGTAAGAATGCTTTAACACTATGTCGCTCAAGAATAAACCGTAATTCTTTGTTATCTGAAAGAACTAAATTGTTCATGGCTTTCATTTCAGTATCTGCATTTATTTGACCTGTGTGGTTAAATGCAGCATAATGAGAAACAACAACAGTTGGTTTTCCTGAATTGGCACCTAAATCAAATCGTAACCAATCCAATTGTTCTTTTCCTAACTTGGGTTCATAAATAGGGCCATCTTTTGATTTTTTTTCATGTAATGCATCTAAAACAACAAAATGCCAGCCTTTAGTCTCAAAACTGTAATAGGATTTTTCCATTCCTAGTTTATCCATGATGAACTTTTTCCCTAAATCAGGATCAGAAACGGAAACTTTTCTTCTTGGCGACCAGCCCAATAAATCATGATTTCCAATAGCGTTGTAATAAGGCATTTTCAATTGATCAGAGGCTTGCTTAAAAGCATCAATTTGATCCCCAAAAACGGCTTTATCTGTGTATAACCCATCAAAAGCTAAGTCGCCACCCATTAAGACTAAAGCTGGACTTGGATTTAACGTATTCACAGATTTAACAAAGGTTTGGTAACCTTGTACGCCTTTTCTTTTTCTGGTAACATGCATATCTGTCGCATGAATAAAAGTGAAATCGGGTTCTTTACCTTCTACTGCACAAGCAACTGCTAATGGAGATGAAAACCCTAAGCCTAATCCGCCTAAACCTAGTTTTTTAAGAAAATCACGACGTGATTCAGCTTGTTTTGATGCACTCATAAAACCTAATTTTAATTTCTAATTAATCAGTTTACAGTATAATCAGATTTTTGAAGGAATGCTATTCAAAGAATATAAATCAAATCATTAATGGAATAGCCTATTCATATTTCCTAGAAATGCTTTATTTGACAAATTCTTATTTAATTCAACGAAAATTCCCTTATTTATAATCGTTAGGCTTTTTATAAAAAATCAATGCTACATAATCGTAAATTATATACTTTCTAACTCAAAATCGGGCGTGAAACTTTAGTTTTCAAATTGCAACGTATGTAATGTTGCTAAAAATCACATCAATTTCAAATTCGCAACATATAGTGTTAAGTTCACCTTAATAATTTACGCCGAAATTTTGTTACAGAGTACGGGATAACCGTTTTTTGCTCAGATTGTATCCAAAACATTTTTTGCAGTGGTGCTGTGTTGAGCCATAGAATATTCTTTTTTATCCCGAAGTCAAAAACGAACTCCAAAAGTTGCATTTTCTATTTCTAATTTACTTGTTCAGTTAGTTTTAAATCTTTATTCAAGGTTTTATCTTTTGAAGTTCTCCAGATAAATTGATCTAGAAAATAGTGCTGCAATGCAAATCCAATCAAAACACCTTGTAATAATTTATCCATTCCGAAATCTGCAAAAATCATTTTTTCAGTTGCGATATAAAATGGGAAACAGCCTGGGTGAACTTGAATAGAACAACCCAATAAACGAACTAAAACTCCCATAAATACAGCACAACAAATAAAAACAGCTAAATTCTTTGAGATTTTTGCAGCAATTCCAAAACGAGTTGAATCTACTCCTTTTTTGTGATATCGGTTTTTATGGTGAAACCAAATAATTGCATGATATTGTAAATCGTGAAAAACAGTGACAAAAGCCCCAAATGCAAAAAATCCAGAATCTAGAACTGCATCAGAATAACAAATGAAAAAATGCAAAGGAACTACTGCTAATAAAAATAAAATTTTAGCACCGTTAATTTTTTCTCCTTGGTTTGAATGGTAAACTTGTCTTGCAATAAAAATTACCGAAACGATAATTACTAAAATTGTTGAGCTAATAGAATAGAATTGAATAAGAGAACTCGATGCATCTTTAATAAAAACAAAACCTCTAGTATCGGGATGACGAGAAACAAAAACAAAAAACGGCAACAATAAACCACCGTAAAGCATTGCACTATCCAATTTAAAATCGAACGAATTCTTTTCTCCCATTTTTTTCTTGTACAGTGCCATAAAACCGTAGTGTTGCCTTACTACATGCCAATAAGCCCAAGCACCAAAAAAAGCTGAAAATAAGGACCAAGGAACATAATAATTCACAGAACCGACAGAAAACATTAAATAAGAAATTAATACCGCTAAAGGTCCAGCTAAATACCAAAGCATACTTCCCAGTAATAATTTTTTCCTAGTTGCAAATTCTTCTTTATCAAAAAAAGTTCTTGAATAGGTCCCGAAAAAGTGTGGCGTATCGATAAAAGTGACCCAAATAAACCAAATACTAATCATATCCCAACCCAGTCCAACATTCAAAAAGAATAAGAAATAGCCTGACAGTGCTCCACCAATGAACCAAATTAAATCTGTCTTTTTATTGATTATCCAAGGAAAGGTGATTGCATTTATACTCATTTAGAAAAATTCAATTTTTGATAATTTTGATTTACGATTTGGTTAAGAACTCTAAAAAATTGATATAAAATGATATTAATAATTTTTTAGAATTCAATGTAAGAATTATAGTTATTTTGCTACTAAGCTGTTTACTAAAAATGAGTGTAATTTCAAGAATATGATATCTTTTTTTATCGATTCTTATCTGTTTTTAAATTAAACCCTAAACGGTGATGTTTTGTAATTCCAAACTCTGCTAATCCATTATAATGATCTTTTGTTGCATATCCCACATTCGAAGCCCAATTGTATTCTGGGTACTCTTTATGTAAAACCTTCATTAAATCATCACGATACACTTTAGCAAGAATAGAAGCTGCAGCAATACTTGCACTTTTATCATCACCTTTAATGATACATTGATGCGGTATCAAACTGGGTACAAAACGATTTCCATCAATTAATAAAAAATCTGGAGAAGGTTTATTATCCTGAGCTATTTCGTGCATAGTTATTAATGAAGCCCAAAGAATATTTTTTTGCTCAATGAGTTTTAATGAACCTTCTTTAATGATCCAAGAAACAGCATCTTGTTTAATTTGAATAGCTAATTCATCTCGTTGTTTTTCTGAAAGTTGTTTGCTGTCTTTTAGCAAGTCATTTTTATAATCTACCGGAAAAATTACGCCAGCTACAACCACAGGCCCAGCAAGACATCCTCTTCCCACTTCATCTAAACCCATTATGTGCTTAAACCCTTGAGCCCATAATTTTTTTTCGTAAGTAAATCGGTCTATTGGTTCTTCGTTTTTCATTGTTGAATTTAGGGAGTGTTTTGCAAAAAAAATCCTAGATATACCAGGATTCTGTAATCAAATTAAATAAACTAGATATGCTTAATAATTTCTTCTTCTGATAAACCTGTCATTTTAGCAATTATTGAAATGGAAAGACCTTCTTGATAGGCGTTTTTTGCAATTTCAACTGCTGTTTTGAATGCTAATTCTTTTGATTCTTGAATTACCTTTAGCTTTTCTTGCTCTATTCGGTTTAAGTTTTCGAGATTTTGATTTAATTCTTCTCTAGCCTGGTTTACCTTTTCTTGAGCTTTGATTGCTTCATTTCGTGCCTGATCTACTTCATTTCGTGCCTGATCTACTTCA
>CAZNTR010000085.1:0-4279 GCA_964575925.1 uncultured Chitinophagales bacterium | reverse complement strand
TTTGATTGCTTCATTTCGTGCCTGATCTACTTCATTTCGTGCCTGATCTACTTCACTGCGTGCACGTGCTAAATCCTTGCGAGCTTGTTCAAATTCTTTTTTTTCAACTTCTCTAGAATATTGCACTAAGCGTTCATCACGATACACTTTAAGGCTATATTCATACCTATTTCGATCTTGCTCGCTAAGTTTTGCCAATTCGGCTTTTTCAAGAAATTTCATGAAAATCTTCTCCTTCAGCTTGTCGGGATATCGTTCAAATTGTTCCATATATCTGAGTAAAAATAACCATTTATCAAACGAAGTTTTTAACTCATTTTCACCCTTTGCAAATTTGGGCATTTCCAAAAAATATACGTCAATTTAGGGTAAAATACCTCTTTCGATTCAGATTCAACCAATTGAACACGAGAAACGATTTTATGTTGATTTCCGTTTTTATCATCTAATTCAAAATTTAGAATTGCAATAACATAGATAGCCGTTAAGGCAAAATCCCATTCGCCTTTTTTGGCCTGTTGTTGAATCGGAAACGTTGAATAGTAGAGCATACGTTCTTTAAAATTCAAATGAGATGCACGCTGAATTTCAACGATAAAATACTCTTCCTTTTCATTTTTGCAGTATATATCAAAAAACGATTTACGATGATCTTCTGCTTGTCCAAATTGCTCTGTATTTAAGTACGTTATATCAACAATAGTTCCGGATTCGTAAACTAATAAGTCGTTAAGAAAGGAAATTAACATTTCTTTTGAAGATTCCTCACCAAATAGTTTCTTAAAACCGAAATCGGTGAATGGATTTATAAATTTTGCCATGATAGATAGATTTTTCATTAATAATTATGTTCTACCTACAGAGACGCTTGAAATGGCCAAACCTTACAAGATATTTTTAAAAAGATTTTTTATGAATTTAAGAATCAATCCAAACACTTAATAATATTAGCCTTATAGAACAATCATATTTCTTTATTTTTTGGAATTCTTGTGTGATTGTTTACGCTAGATTGATTAGTTTAAGGAATCATGAAAATCCGCTACACCGAATTTATTCCCAGTCCTAACGACGATAAATCGCCTTTTCAGCGATTAAAAGATATTTTTGATCAATTGCTTTTGATTTCAGGAGGCGATGTTTCCCAAGCTTTACAATGGCTCATTGATTTAGACCGTGAATACAATCTCATTAAACCCGAAGACAATTATTCGATGGCTCAATTTATTGAAGATTTGCAAGAGCAAGGTTTTATTGAGTTTGATGATGACACGAATAAAGTCATTATTACTGCAAAAACAGAAGTCAACTTACGGAAAAATGCGTTTGAAGAGATTTTCAAGAATTTAGGAAAAGGTGCAATTGGGAATCACAAAACTGATTATTCAGGTAAAGGAATTGAGAGACAACCCGAAACAAGAGCCTTTCAATTTGGTGATGATTTAACTCATATTGATGCAACAGGATCCTTATTAAATGTTTTAAAGCACTCCAGTTTAGATCGTTTTGATATGCACGAAGATGATTTAATGATGCATGAAATGGATTTTCATACCGGAGTTGCAACTGTTCTAATGATTGATTTAAGTCATTCCATGATTTTATATGGCGAGGACAGAATTACGCCAGCAAAAAAAGTAGCCCTAGCTTTAGCTGAATTAATATTAAGTAATTATGCCAAAGACAGTTTAGATATTATTGCATTTGGCGATGAAGCTTGGCAGGTTTCCATTAAAGATTTACCCTATTTACAAGTCGGTCCGTTTCACACCAACACAAAAGCCGGACTCGATATGGCTCGTCAAATCTTGACTCGCAAAAAACACTCGAACAAACAGATTTTCATGATTACGGATGGCAAACCTTCTGCCATGTTCGAAAATGGAAAATTGTACAAAAACAGCTTTGGACTCGATAGAAAAATCGTAAATAAAGTTTTAGATGAAGCGGTTAAATGCCGAAGAGATCACATTCAGATTACAACTTTTATGATTGCTCGTGATCCTTATTTACAAAATTTTGTTCACGAACTCACCGAAGCCAATGGAGGAAAAGCTTATTTCACAGGTTTGAATAATTTAGGTGGAGTTGTGTTCGAAGACTACATTCGTAATCGCAAAAAAGACGTATAATTTCTATTTTAATACATATTATACTATTGTTTTTATTATGAATAACTAATTGCGAAAAATTTCGGAACGAAAAATTTCGCAATTGCTTTAGAGAATAATTATATTCCAATACATTTCGGTACAAATTTTGTCCGCTACTTTTAATTTCTCTTTTTTTTCGCAAAATGAATACAATAGAAAACCCTTTTAAATTTGGCGGAGTTGTCGGTAAAAATTATTTTACCAATCGAAAAAATGAAATAGAACAGCTAAAAAATGTTTTAAACAGTCAAAATCATGTTACGATTATAAGTCCTCGTCGATTTGGGAAAACGAGCTTAGTTTATAAAGTTGTCGCCGAATTAGACCGACCTTTAATTGACTTAAATCTGCAAATGGTTACTTCTATTGACGATTTTGCACGGCAATTGCTAAAACGCGTTTTTTCTCAATATCCGTTTGAAAAAGTAAAACAAGGAGTTACTGAGTTCAAGTTTATACCGAGTTTGAGCATAAATCTGGTAACAAACGAAACAGATATTAATTTTAACTACAACGTTGATTCAGATAAAAATCTTGAAGATGTTTTAAATCTTATTAACAAACTAGCTAGCCCTGAGAAAAAACCCATTGTCGTTTTTGATGAATTTCAAGAGATAATTCAGTTAAATAAAGATTTACCCAAAATTTTACGTTCTATTGTACAACATCATACCAATATAAATTACATTTTCCTTGGAAGTCAGGAATCGCTGATTCGGAATATGTTTATTCAAAAAAAATCTCCTTTTTATCATTTTGGGATGCTTATGTATTTGAATAAAATCCCTAAAGATGAATTTTATCAGTATCTAGAAAATCGTCTTTTACCTATTTCTGCCAAAGCAGATGTGTTTTCAACAGAAATTTTGGCAATAACTGAGGCGCATCCTTATTATACACAACAATTGGCCTTTACTGTTTGGAATGAGATTAGAAATGGAAATGAGGAAAATAATGTCGTTAATGATGCTGTGTATTCAATCGTTCAAATGCACGACTTAGATTATGAACGCCAATGGATTAGCTTAAATCAAACAGATAAAAAAGTACTTATTGGCTTAGCCGAATCAATAGAATCGCCGCTTTCTGATAAGTTTGCTCAACGTTTTAATCTTAGCGCGAGTAGCACTACATTCAGTAGTTTAAAGAGACTCATGAATACCGGTTTAGTTATAAAATTAACAAAGGGTTATGAATTAGATGATCCTTTTATGAAACGTTGGATTATTAAAAGAAGAAACTAATTTTACTTTAGAAATTATGGCAAAAATTCACGCATTTTTTCACGTTCCTTTCGAAGGTTTGGGTTCCATTTCAGAATGGATTTCTACTAATAATCATTCGTTAACTTCCACAAATTGGTGGGAACGTTCGTATCAAAATGAGCCTTTTGATGTCTTAATTATTATGGGCGGACCGATGGGCGTTTATGATGAATCGGAACTTTCTTGGTTAAAAGAAGAAAAAGAAATCATCAAATCAGCAATTGATGCAGGAAAAATAGTGTTAGGAATTTGTTTAGGTTCGCAATTAATTGCTGAAGTTTGTGGCGCAAAAGTTTACCCAAACCATCAAAAAGAAATAGGTTGGTTTCCAATTTCAGGAACGCCTGAATTTGACGGATTAACCGTTTTTCATTGGCATGGAGATACTTTCGATTTACCTAATGGAGCTGAATTAGTTGCTTCGAGTCCGGCTTGTAAACATCAAGCATTTTGGATTGGTGATACTATATTAGGATTGCAGTTTCACTTGGAAGTGCGAGAAGAAGATGTGAAACGCATGATTGAGCATGAAGGTCATGAATTGGAGGTTGCAGATTTTGTTCAATCGGCTGATGAAATTCTTGAGAATCAGAGATATTTTCAAACAAATAAAGCAATTCTTTTTGAATTGTTAGATAGACTAGTAAAGTAGTTTGTGAACAATTAGTTAATTAATTAATTAATTAATTACAATTTGAAGCCTTCTAAAAACTAATTATTTGGCAAACAAATCGATTAAATAAGATATAAATAAGGGTTTATATTCCTTTTTTGAGGTTTTTTGAAGGTCTCAATTAGTCTCGAATAGGTAGTTATTCAAAAAGTGTGTCTGCGAGGAATTGTTGTTGTGTCATTGCTTGG
>CAZNTR010000084.1:0-16426 GCA_964575925.1 uncultured Chitinophagales bacterium | reverse complement strand
CCAGTTTACACTTGGTCCGATTCCAAATCCGAATTGCATATTCGTTTGATTTAAAGGTTTAAGATTGTATTAAGTAGAGGTAAGACAGTAATTTATGGGATTCCTGATTAAATGAACAGGAATCCCGAGTAAATTATTTTGCAGCAGCAAAGTTTGCAGCAACTTGATCCCAATTAACAACATTCCAAAAAGCTGAAATGTAATCAGGACGGCGGTTTTGGTAATTTAGGTAATAAGCATGTTCCCAAACGTCAAGACCTAAAATTGGAGTAGCACCATCCATAATGGGCGAATCTTGATTAGCAGTAGAAGTAACTTCTAATTGGCCGTTTTTAACAATTAACCAAGCCCAACCTGAGCCAAAACGTTTTCCAGCAGCTTCAGCGAATCTGCTTTTAAAAGCATCAAAAGAACCAAAAGTAGTTCCAATTGCATTTGCAAGGTCACCACTTGGCGATCCACCAGCATTTGGAGCTAAAACAGTCCAAAATAACGAGTGATTAGCATGACCACCAGCGTTGTTAATCAATAATTGTTTTTTATCAGCTGGCACAGATTGGATATTTTTTAATAATTCTTCAACAGACAAATTTTCAAAATCAGTTCCAGCGAGTGCACCATTAGCATTATTAATGTAAGCTTGGTGATGTTTTGTGTGATGGATTTCCATGGTGCGAGCATCAAAATGTGGTTCTAATGCATCGTATGCATACGGTAATGTGGGTAATGTGTAAGCCATTTTCGTAGTATTGTTAGAGGTTAACCAAAGCAGAGAAATTTCCCAATTTACATTGATTTGTTTACTTGAAAACACAATCAGAGGTGTAAATAACTAATCTCAATACATAAACTTTGGTAAATTTTAAATTCTTTAAATATACAAGGTCTCAAGTGTTAATAAAATTATGAATCTAGTTTTGACATTTATGAATCATATAAAGGGAATCTATAATGTTGTATTTAATACGTAAATTTTGAAAAAATGAGTAGGTAATTTAAATTGATTACCATTTGCTACAGCTAAACTCTTATCTTAGCACGAACCATGAAACATTTGCCTCAGTAGCGACAGAAATATGTCTAAAGATTTTAATTTAATTATATTAGGAAGTGGCCCAGCTGGTTACTCAAGTTCTATGCAAGCCGCAAAGGCTGGAAAAAATGTATTGGTAGTTGAAGCCAATATGGAAGGTTTTGGCGGAGCTTGGATAAATACAGGAACCGTTCCAAGTAAAGCTTTACGTGAAGCTGCATTTATCATTTACAAATATCATAATCTAATTTATGGTCATAAAGTAGATACTCAAAAGCCCTATGAGAAATACTCCATGTCTGATTTGCTTCGGTTTAAAGACGATGTAATGAAAAGAGAAACCTCATCTGCAAAAAATTATTATATCAAAAACGAAATTAAAACAGTTCGTGGATTTGGTAAATTTATTGATGCAAATACCATTGAGATTAAAGATTCATTCGGTTCAACACATACCTACACCACAGACAAAGTATTAATTTCAACAGGTGCAAAACCTTTGCCTCCTCGTAATTTTGAGATTGATAAACATGTTATTCACGATTCTGCTTCAATTCTTAAATTAGATCACTTCCCAAGAAGATTGGTTATTGTTGGTTCTGGAGTGCATGCTATGGAATTTGCGTCTATTTTTGCAGCAATGGGAACAATAGTTACAATGTTAAATGAGCATAAAACCTATTTAAGCTTTGTGGATGCCGAAATCAAGAAAGAATTAGAGAGTTCTTTTACAGAGTTAGGGATTTTGATTCAAAATGGTGCCCATGTTATGGGTGTTAAATCTAATAAACTTCGGAATAAAACAGAAGTTCGCTACACAATAGATGGCTCAGATCAGTCTTTGCATGTAATTGAAACCGATCAAGTTTTATATTTAGGTAGTAGAATTCCCAATACGGATGAACTTAATTTGGAAGCCGTTGGTGTTGAAACAGACGGAAAAGGTTTTATAAAAATTGATTCAAACTATAAGTCGTCTAACGATTCTATTTATGCAGCTGGTGATGTTGTTGGATATCCTAGTTTAGCATCTGCAAGTTTTACACAAGGTCGTTTAGCTACCTGTCACATGTTTGATATTTCTGCTGGAGAGGTCTCCAGTTTATTTCCTTACGGAATTTATACCCTACCAGAAATAGCAAGTATTGGTTTAACAGAATCTGAAGCTCAAGAACAAGGATTAAAAGTTACTGTTGGCAGAGCGTCTTATAATATTTTAACTAGAGCTCAAATTAGTTCAACAAGTAATGGATTGCTTAAATTAGTCTTTGAAACGGATACCTTCAAGCTTTTAGGAGTTCACATTATTGGCGAAGCTGCCTCCGAAATTATTCATATCGGGCAGACAGTTATTGTTCGTGGTGACACTATTCATTATTTCATCCGAAATATTATGAATTACCCTACTTATGCTCAAGCTTATCAAATCGCTGCTTTTAATGGCGTGAATAAAGTATTGAAACTTGGATTGAAGAATCAAACTAAAAAGTGATTTTTCAATAATTGAGTCCACTCCAAAAAGTCGATTCTGTTGATTTACACCTCTCTAAATACTAAGAATCTGCCGAATAGTTTGCTAAACACAACTTTTCGGAGTGTACTCATAATTCTAATTTTGAGCTAACTTCGCAAAGTAGTGATTAATTACATTTTCAGCGAATTCGAAGCATTTAGAAGAATGCACTCAATTTTGTTATAAGATTCCTATTTTGTAGTAAATGCTAGAGCTTTTGTAAAAAAAACATTAAAAGTAGCTGAAGCTTATTTAAGCGATATTTAATTTATCTTATTCTTCGTTTTTTTAAAGAATACTACTTACAATTTTTAGCTATTCCCAAATAGTTTGGGCACGTGCAACTTCTTTTTCATCAGATTCTCTGCGTAATTCATGAATAATTAGTCCATTTGCTGCTTGTTCACAGTGTGAATGAATCCGATCACCATAAAAACATTCAGCTCTAAATTGAATATCAAGCGATTGAAGTGATTTCTGATTACGAATCTGTGTTGGTACAGATTCTAAAACCCATTCCATAAAGTGAACATTGTTTACATGATTATTGAGGTCTAAATCGCCATATCTCACATTAAAAGTAGCGGTTTGTTCTCTATTTTGTAAATGGTTTATTTTATCATCACGTTCTATAATTAAGGAACGGTCGGGATGTTCTTTTGCATAATTTGTCAAAAAAGGTTCAACATTTACAGGTCTACGAGTTTTTAGGTCAATTAACATCCAAATACTAGTTGCTTTGCCGATACATTCTTTCTTAGGGTTCCAGACTCTAAAATCTCTTGTTGCAATCATTCGGTCGTAACCACTTGGCCATGTTTCAACTTCAATCGTTTGTCTCCATAGTGGAAGTTCATTCATTTCCATTTTCAAACGAGAAAGAACCCAAGTAACATTGTTTTTTAACAAATGTTCGATGGAGAAACCCAATTGCAGTGCACTATTTCCAGCGGTTTCTTGAAGAAAATTACCTAAGGCTGGGATACTTAATTTACCGTCAGCATTAACTTCATTGGATCGAATTTTAAAACGTTCAAATAGTGAGGGAACTATATTCATAAATACTAAACCTGTGTTTAATTCCGATTAGAAGCGAAAAAGATACTTGATTTAGGATAAAGAGCTGAGGAATAATTGTAAAAACTGATTTGAAGTAAAAGAATATGATCATCTGATTTCTGATTGTGTTTATTCAAAATACTTGACAGTATAATCTAGGCTCGTCTTTTCTATCCTTTTACCAAAAAATGATACTCAATTTTTATCATAGACTAAGTTTGAACCCACTTCAAATAATCGAATATTTCGGTTTAAATTCGTTTAAATCGTCTTCAATCATTGATTAATTTGTTGAAATTGATTTTAAAGTAAACTCTAGTCAGCTAATCAATCAATTGGGAAATAAATCTTATAGTTCTCATCGCCAAAGTAAGAAACATCTTGTTGGCTTGATTGAAAAGCCGCAAAAACAAGTGCTAAAGCATCGGTAACATCATCTTTTGCAAATAAGGTTCGTTTATGCATTTTTATAAAAGAATTAACTACTTCTGAGCAAGTTAAATAAGAATCTAGAAATTCTAGTCGTTGAATAAATCCGATTTCCGTTTTCTTTGACTCAAAATAATCAGGACGCCAAGACTGAAATAAATATTCAGGATGTGATTCTTTGATAAACGATTTTAAGTCAGGGTTCTGCTCTAGGAATTCATCAGCTTCTTTAATTTTTGGGCAGATATTCCAACTTTGAATAGAAATTTTTTTCCCAGTTTGCTCAAAATTTAAGTTTGATGCTTCTTGATACGTAGTAGCATAAACTGCGCATTTAATTGGTGTTGCAAAAGCACTTGCCCCTTTTTTACCCAACGCTTTTCGTAGTTGTTTATCGCAAAAACGTTCTTCCGTTTCAGATAAGCCAAGGGGAATGTCGATCCAAATCGTGTTTAAGTTTGAAAAGTCTAAATGGTTTCTTAGGTCAAATAGAGTTGGTAAACGTGAAACGTTAAGTTCAAATCCTAATGAATTTCTTTGAAAGGTTGCTAAAATCCATCCTGTTTTACATCCGTCAATCCCATAAAAAATGTTAGGTTGATTAACAAAATCAGAAGGCATTTAAGAATCGGCTTGGGTTTATGTGATGTTTTCTTTGCATGGTAGAAAATTGCATTCATAGTAGAACTGTCGTTGTCTTCAAATTCACTCTATATGGCATTCAATTAATTGAAATAAGTGAAAATTTATTGAAATATACGTCAAATGGGTTATTGTTCTTGTAAACTTCACTCTATATTTTTTTGTAGAAACATACTAATTAAACGTTTCAATCGAATTTATACAACGACAAGATAACACGATTAATTATTATTTAGGGGATATTGCCGCTTGTTAGAAGACAGGTGGCATTTTTTTTACAAGACAAAAAACTTTGAAAAAGAACATGAATGTTGAAAGTGATTCACGTATTTTTGTCTCGCCTCTAAATTTATATCAAACTATGCAAAAAACTGACTCAGAGGATTTATCAAAAAATGAAAATCCAAGCTCTAAGAAAAGACTTGGGCTGTTAGGAATAGCTGGACTTGTTTTTTTTACTGTTAAAGGTTTATTATGGTTAATTATTCCATTATTAATTGCAAAAGGGTGCATTGCTGATTGATTTTAAAACTTAATTTAACATTCTGTTTTAGTTCGCATAATTAGTCAATTAGTGTTCTAAATTAAAGTTGTGATTTAGTTTGTTCATTCTTACAACGGAGCCAAACCAGAAAGTCGTTATTTTCGGTTTGTACCCTTCAAAATCCTGCGATTTCGTTGATTCGTTTACAGAAAACAATTTTTTGGAGTTCGCAATTGCAAAGAAAATTGGCTACAAAAATGTTTCAGATGTTAATTATGTGTCTAAAAAAGGCAATTTTACAGATTTAACTTTCGGACTTCGTTTCTATAAAAAAGGCAGTGATTTCGCAAAGAAACGGTCATCCTGTGCCCTGCCACGCTTCGAAGAACCACAAAGTGCTATCTCTGTCCAAAATCTTATTACGCAACTATCATATTTTTTGAATAGATTGGTTCTAAGGCTGAGATGCTGGGTCGAAGCCCCGCAAGACCAAATAACATAGATGAACTAAGCTCTATAGGTTGCGAATAAGCTCTTGTTTT
Organism: uncultured Chitinophagales bacterium; assembly: GCA_964575925.1. Taxonomy (GTDB): domain Bacteria; phylum Bacteroidota; class Rhodothermia; order Balneolales; family M1805; genus M1805. The sequence goes on along the minus strand of CAZNTR010000084.1, from coordinate 10,724 downwards.
CATTCATTATGCTACATAAAATCGTTAACAAAATAATTCACTTTACAAAATGTCAAAGTCCGAAACTTGAGTTGCAGATTGTACCCTATCAAATTGATTGAAATCGCCGATTTTTTAACGAAAACTATTTTTAAGTTTAGTTTAATAATTAATTTACAATACTTTAAAAAAAGGTTGCGAAATGAGTACCTTATTTAAATTTAGATGTTATCGTTATTGTGACAGGATTAAAGATATTAAAATCAACGTGTTAATAACATCTTATATTAACGTTTAATAGAGTAACTGATAAAGAATATGTATAAAAAAAGAGGTTTTATTTTCTTCTTGTTTTTTCTTTATTTAGGAAAAATATCTGCTCAACATATCACAATTTCAGGATATGTAGAAGATTTGTCAAGTGGGGAAAAGCTAATCGGAGCAAATGTTTATGAGCCAGTAAGGCAAGTGGGAACCGTTACAAACTCGTTTGGTTTTTTCTCTCTTAAAATTCCAGATTACACGCAAGAACTTTTCTTTTCTTATGTAGGATACGAAAAGAAAATTGTAAAACTTGCTGGAAATGATTCGAGTTTAACCATTCAGTTAGCTCCTTTGGCAGAGTTAGACGAGATAGTCGTTTATGGGGAAGAAATTGTTCCAATCGAAAATAGAACGTCGATGAGTCGAATAACAGTTCCTGTTTCACAGATCAAAAAAGCCCCAGCTTTACTTGGCGAAGCAGATGTATTAAAAACAATTACCTTGTTACCTGGCGTTCAATCGGGAAGTGAAGGTTCAGCTGGAATGTATGTTCGAGGAGGAAGCCCAGATCAGAATTTAATTTTATTAGATGGCGTTCCTGTTTACAATGCAAGTCACTTATTTGGTTTTTTATCGGTTTTTAATTCAGATGCTATAAAAAATGTAACTTTGCATAAAGGAGGATTTCCTGCACGATTTGGTGGGAGACTTTCTTCCGTATTAGAAATAGATTTAAAAGATGGAAATAAGAATGAGTTTCATGGAAGTGCTGCATTAGGAATTGTTTCTGGTCGGTTAATGCTTGAAGGACCAATTGGAAAAAAAACTTCCTATATGATTTCTGCACGAAGATCTTTAATTGATATTGTAGCTAAACCACTTATTGAATCAGAAAATACGGATGATAATAAAGCTTTTGGTGGTTACTATTTTTATGACCTGACTGCGAAAGTAAATCATACGTTTTCATCAAAAAGTAGATTGTTTCTTTCATTATATACGGGAAAAGACAGATTTTACAGTAATACGTTTAATCGATATACGTATGATGATCCTGGTAATATTAAAGAAATTAGTACAAATGAGTCGAATTTTGATTTAAACTGGGGAAATATAACTTCAGCACTTCGTTGGAACTATGTCATTAATAATCAATTATTTAGTAATACAACTTTAACGTTTTCTGAATACGGTTTTACAATATTCGCAGACTCAGAAGACAAGAATGTGCTTAAGGTTCCACAAAAACCAGACAGTTTAAATAGAAGTTATTATAATCTAAATAATCGGTCTGGTGTTCGTGATATCGCCTTAAAAATTGACTTCGATTATTTACCAAATCCTAATCATACAATCCGATTTGGTACATCTGCAACTTTACATCGGTATTCACCAGAAGCCACACAAATTGTGGATCAATCAACTGAAATGAAAACCGATACCACTATTAATTTTGAATTAGCACCCACTTTATATGCACAAGAAATGGACGCATATATTGAAGACGAAATTGAATTATCCGATTCGTTTTCATTAAATATTGGTCTAAGAGGTTCAGTATATCAAAGTAGAGGAGATACCTATTATTCCATTGAACCTCGTGCTTCCTTTAGAATGTTACTGCCATATTCTGTAGCTCTAAAAGGCGGTTATTCATATATGAGACAATATGTCCATCTTTTAACAAATGTAAGTATAAGCTTGCCAACCGATTTATGGATACCATCGGGTGAGGGAATAAGACCTGAGGAAGCTCATCAAGTGGGAATTGGCTTGGCAAAGTCTGTCGGAGATGGCGTAGAGCTTAGTTTTGAATCCTATATGAAATGGATGAATAATTTGATTGAATACAAAGAGGGAGCACAGTTTTTAGGCTCTAACTCCACCTTAGGCAGTCAGATTGAATCTGGAGGTTTTGGTCGTTCGTATGGATTTGAGTTTTTAGTGCAAAAAACTACTGGAAATACAACAGGCTGGATTGGCTACACTTTATCATGGGCTGACCGACGATTTGATGCGTTTAATCAAGGAAAACGTTATCCCTATAAGTATGATCGACGCCACGATTTTTCGGTAATTGTTTCTCATCAATTAAAAAAAGGAATTGATGTATCGGCCGTTTGGGTATTTAGTTCAGGTTTGAACCTGACTCTACCCCAAAAGAAATATGATAATCCGAATAATTATTTACCCGGAAATAATTATTACCAAAGCCCTTGGGTTTACACTTACGAAGGTCGAAACAGTTATAGAATGGAAAATTATCATCGCTTAGATCTTTCTATCGATTTCAAAAAGAAAAAAAAATATGGAATGAGAACTTGGTCAATGGGTTTTTATAATACCTATAGCCGTTTAAATCCATTTTTCATTTACGTGGATCCCGGTTTTGAAGGAAGTGCGGTTAAACAAGTTAGTATTTTCCCAATAATACCTTTTTTAAGTTATCAGTATGAATTTTAATAAAAAATTACCCCATCTATTTCTGATTTTACTACTCATTTCGTGTGGTGACATGGACTTTGTAAAAGATATTGAAGTTGAGTTGGGTTCAGGTCCAGAAGAATTGGTACTAAATGCAATAATTGAACCTAATAAACCTTTTTCAGTTCAACTTTCTTTAACTCAATCGGTTTTAAATGATAAATATCCAACTTTTTTGAATAATGCAGTGATGCTTTTACAATCTAATGGACGAAGCATAGACACCTTGAAACATAGTTTTGGTAACTATTTCAGCGATTTATTTCTAGAGCCATATAATTCTTATCAATTAGTAACACAAGTTCCCGGTTTTGAATCTGCAGAGGCAACAATAGAATTTCCACCAAAAGCATATATCTCTGATGTAATTTCAAATGAAATTACGATTCAGGAAAGTGGCGGATATTCATATAAAGCATTAGCAATCAACTTTAATTTGCACGACACTCCTGGAAATTCTTTTTTCATCATGATGATTAAAAACAAAGAAACAGATCAATTTGAATATTGGACAAGTCGAGACGCTGTTTTTGTACAATCTGGTGCAGGTGTTATTAGTGGAGATAATACCATAGATGAAATTGTTGTGTATGATTATATCTGGGTTAGCGATGAGTTATTTACGAATTCACAACGTGCTATAACTGTGAATATCCCGATCTATTTCTCCGATTTCGAATCTTTTACTGCTGAGTATAATCTAGTTTTATATAGCATAACGGAAGATTATTACAATTTTTTAAGACGCTTTGAACTTCAGGAAAATACGCGAACAAATCCTTTTGCAGAACCAGTTGAAGTTTTTGGAAATGTGAAAAATGCACTAGGAATTGTAACTGGAATTCAAGCTTTAAATTATACGGTGCGTTATACAAATGTGGTGAACGAATGATTAGTCGAATAGTATTTATAGTAATAGTTTTTAGTCAATTTGCTGGAAAAACATTATTTGCGCAAGAAGATTTAAATCTGGAAATAAATAATATTATTGAATTTAATTCGAATTCGATTGAATATATTTATCCTACTGAAACAGGTTATTTTCTTGTTCAAAACTCAAGTAATGTGTTTAGTTGGGTTAGTGAAAGCTCTTACCAAAAATCAAAATCTGGGTTTAAAGCTTCCGTTAAAAAAGTAATAAAGGAAGAAACATCGTTTTTAGTTGCTGGATTAATGACGACGTATCCCTATGAATTTTTTGGTGAAATGATTGAACGAGGAACGGGAAATGTAGTGCGATTATTCCCCGATGGAACCTATGAAACATTTGGTTCTGGAGTAAATGGAACCGTTCGAGATATGGTTTTATGGAACAATTCGCCTGCTATGGTAGGCGATTTTACAAAATCTGGAAATCAAGAGGTGCAGAAAGTCGCAATATGGAATGCTCTTACTGCTAAATGGACATCAATACCATTAACACAGAACGATGATGTTAGAGCTATAGCGGTTTTAGATTCTAAATTAATCGTTGCAGGATTATTTAAACGTGAATCGAATAAAAGCTTTGCCGCCATAAATTGGGATGGCTCAAATTCTCAATTAATTGGGCAAGAATTGGATCAAGTAAATGTAGTACAAGCACTGCAAATAGGCTCAGATCTCACTTTATTAGGTAATTTTAAGTTTTTCAATTCTGATACCGTTTATCAAATGATTCAGCTTAGGCAAAATGTTTGGAAACCTCTGAAAAACCCAAATGGAATTGTTGAAGAAATGATTGAATTGAATTCGCAATTGTATGTTCGTGGAGAATTTAGCCGTAAATCCTATTTAGCAAGTTATCAAAATGAAGATTGGGTTTATCCAGTTAATCAGCCAAATAATCTTATTTATTCTTTTTCCGTTGATGAAAAAAAAGGATCACTTTTGCTGAATGGTTCATTTTCAAAAATAGGAACTACAGATACGAAATACATTGCAAGATGGAGTGAGAACACTGTTTCAGCAATTAATTTACAAGACTCCATACTTCAGAGCTATTCAAGACTAGATAGAGCAGAAATAGCCTCAGATGGCACAAGTTTTGGAGTTTTAACTACGAGTAACTCTAATAAATTTGGAAATATAAATGGTTATGAAATTAATTATTTTTCAACCCAAGGGGTTTTTTTGTTCAATCAAGAAATGTCACGTTTATATCCAAGTTTTGATTATTTGTATAGTTCTATTACACAGAGTTCTTTGGCAGGTTCAAATGGGTTTTATTACCTGAATGCAAGTGGAGCCTACTATGAAGGGAATGTACTCTTTAAGATAAGTCGGAGTTTACGAACTATGGATGTTTGGTACGAGGATGTTGTTAAAAACAAATCAGATATTACAAGTGCTTGGTTTCCCGTAATTGGTAAAGAAAATCAACTCGCTTTGAGTGTAGGAGGAAACGGTTCAGAAGCTATTGTTATGTACAAAAATGATGAACTCTCATTTGTATCTGATTATGAAATAAAGAATTATTTTTCAAATAACTATTTTAAAAGGGTATTTTATTATGGAGATATGCTCTGGAAAAATAATGACTTAGTTCTTTTTGTCTCGAAAAGTGACCGCTACAAAGGAAGCAACTTAAGTGCTGGCCTAGCCTTAGTCGAAAAAAATGAACCCCAATTCTATCCCTTTCCTACAACACTAAACTCGAGTTATTCGTTTGGGGCACTTTATGATTGGGCAGGTGATGAAATTCTGGTCATATTGAATGAAAATTCATATACTAAAGTTAATAATATTTATTTACTATTTAATACAAAAACAAAGACTTACAGAGATTTTCCTTTAACAATTCAATTTGAATCATTTCAGACAGTTTCTAAAGGTGATTTAGTTTTTATAACGGGTATGTCATTAAAAATAAATTCAAAATCGGCTGCTTTTTTTGTCTCCGATGGGGAAAAATTATATTTACCCACCAATACTTCAAATTCTGATTATTCCCCAAGCTCAATTTCAATAGCAGATGATGGAACCTTCGCTTTTTATCCTGCTTCTTTGTTAACCAATGATGACCAAAATAGCAGTGGAATTGCCATAGGAACTATAAATAATTTACCCATTCAAAAAGAGAAGATAGAAGTTGAGGAAAAAGCTAAAATTTCAATTTACCCAAATCCTTTTAATCCAGAAGCAACTCTTTCAATTGAAATGAACTCGAATTCTTATACAGTAATTAACATTTATGACAGTTTAGGTCGGTTCATGACTCGCTTATATTCGGGAGAATTAAGAGCTGTGAAATATGATTTTCGAATACATGGAACTCATTGGGCTAGTGGAGTTTATATTTATCAAATTCAGACGAATTCTTCTCTCCAAACAGGAAAATTAATGCTGATTAAATAAAAAAAACTGACCCCAAGGTGTTTAAACAGTATCTAAAATCGACACAGATGCAAAAACTCAATCTTTGAATATTATAAGTTAAACAATCATGATTGGCTTCAGATTAAGCGAAAGTTGCTAATTAAAACTTATTTAACCTTAGCTATTAAAACCGTAACATCATCGTTTTGATCTGTTCCTTCACTCCATTTTTCTCCAATTGAAACCATTAGCTCAGCAACATTTTGAGCTTTTGCTTTTCTACGAGTGTCAAGTTTGCCATATAATTTGCCGAATCCTCGAATCAATTTATGTAAACGGTTATTTCCTAATGCTTCGCTTTTCGAGTTTAAACGCTTTGGTAGTCCATCAGAATGTAAAATCACCAAATCATCAGTAAATAAATCGATATCAATTATCGAGTATTTTTGTGTTGAAGAAGCTCCTAGAGGCAAAGTGTCCAGCTCAAATTCTTCTACGGATCCATTTGCACGTAGTATATAAATTGGAGGAATTGCTCCACCAGTTAATTGTAAATGAATGCCTTGTTGTCCTTCGATTTTGGAAAAATGAGCCAATGCTAAAGCCATGAATACTTCTTTATCTAAAGTAAGCTCATGTATGGTTTTATTAAGAAATTCTGTACTTGGTTTTATTCCACTTATTAATGAGTGAATTAGTGCTGCTTTTGTTGAGGCAACAAGCAAACCTGCATCATGGTCTCTTTTTGATGCATCACCGATTACTATTGTTAAATCGTTTTCATTGCGTTCAAGGAAATCGTAATAATCTCCATCTGATTTAGCAAGCGTTTTTTGAATCGCTGAAATGTCAATTAATTGATTTTCAGGAACACTTTTAGCTTGAAAATACGACTGAAGTTCTGCTTCTTGTATCAATACTTCAGGCTCTGCAACAATTTGTTTTCTACCTAATTCCTGCAATTCTGCTTGTAATTGAGCTGTTTTTGAACGCAATTCAGCCGTTTCTGCTCTTAATTTTGATTTCTCAAATTCTGTGCCAGCTTGTAAGCGCTTTAAATTATCATCAGATTGTTTATGTTCGTTGGCTTTTGCTTTATCAGAGATATATTTTGTGAATAAGATTAGTGCAAGCAAATAAACGATATAGGAATACCAAGAGTCAACTAATCCTGACTTTACTTTAAAAGGAAGAACCAAAGGTTTGGAATACTGATCAAAAATGTCAACGGCGCGAATTTCTAAAGTGTAAACTCCACTAGGCAAATGACTAAATTCTTTAAAGGATGCCTTACTTAATTTTGACCACTTTTCGTCTAAATTCGAAAATCTAAACTGATAGTCATCATTTCCATTTGCATCGAAATTTGCATTAGAAAATGAAATTCGAAGGTTTTTATAATCTGATGGAAGTTCTAAAATCATTGTTGTGTCGATTTTACCCCAGCCATTATAATACTGCACAGAATCATTAACGATAATTTCAGTAAGTATTAGTTGTCCTGCTTCAGGCGCTCTGTTAGCGTAACTTGGATTTATTCGATATAATTTATCAGAATGACCAAGCCAAATTGTTCCATCACTATCTACATAATTTGCTGATAAATTTAGATTATCTAAAACATCTACCTCTGTTGGGATTCGCTTATATTCATTTGCCCCAATTCGTCTATAAGCGTAAGTCCTTCGTTCACTATCACTTAACCAAAATTCTTCTGCGCTGCGTTTGAAAATCATACTGGTGCGTTTTGCGTTTCCTTTTAGCGTTGGTGATTGTAGTTTATAAAAACCTTGAGTGTCCTCGTTAAAACCATAAATCCCATCACTTGAAAGAAATACAACCTGATCTTCGATTTGTGCAACATCAAGCCAAGAATCAGGCAAGCCATTACTGGTATCAAACGAAACAATTTTACTAGTTTTTAAATCTTCACTAAAATCTACTCGCTGCGTTCCACTTGATCTAAGTCCGAGCCATAAACGACCTTTTTTATCCCATTCCATTGAACGAACTTCATTTTTTGAGTTGTCCATATTTTTTAAATCAGGATTGGTAGGATTATTAATATCTAATAAGAAAACACCTTCTTTGCGTCCAACTACATATTTATTAGAAACGGTGGGAATTGGAGAAATACAAAATGAGGACATTCGGTCTAAAAATTGAAGAAAGCCATTTCTATAAAGGACTAAACCTTCATCAGCTGCAATAATTAATCGTGAATTAGAGGCGTCAATATCCCAAATTTTTGAAATGGGTAAGCGTAACTTTACAAACCCTTTTTCCAATGCATCTTTGCCTCTAAAAACAGAAACGCCTTGGCTTGTAGCAATATAAAGTTGATCAGAAAAACGTGTAATTCCATTAACCGAGCCAGAAATACCCATGTTTTCACCAAATTGACTAATAGAAAGATGTGTTGAAATGCGTGTTAATCCTTGTTCTGAAGCGAGCCAAATTGCGCCAGTATTCATTTCCTCATATAAACTTATAATGGTGTTATCAATAAGACCATTTTTCATTGTTAAATGGGAAATAACGTCCATTTGTTCATTAAATAAATACAAACCATTATTGATTGTTCCGATTGCCACATTTCCATTCGACAGTTTAAGTGTATTCGAAATCTTATCTCTTTTGAGCTGGTTTTTTAAGGTATTATTCTGTGAAATTAAACCTTTTTGATTCAGAATGAAGAAACCATCTGCTTCGGTTATGATAAATAAATCTGTTCCTGAGTCTGCTAAAATTCCGGTTATTTTATATCCCGATAAAGCTTGAGAAAATGGAATTGCTGTGAGCGTTCCTTTTTTATATTCTAGGAGCCCTTGAGTTTCATCAAGAACAAAATAACGTTCATAAACTTTGAAAGATTTTATAAATCGTTTTTCAGAACGCTGACTTATTACAACTTTTTCATCCCAAGAGAAAAAACCAGTATCGTGTTTAAAGATAATGGCATTCTCATGTTCTGCAATTTCAGAAACATCAGATAATTCAGCTTCTGATAGGCCCGTTAAATGACGAAGAGATACAAATTGAAGAGAACCATTTTCAGTTGCATCTAAGTAGCCGAAATCACCTTTTAAGCCAACATAAATTCGATTGTTACTTGCACGGAATACCACACGAACGCTTGATTTAGAGCGTAATAGAGACCAGTTTTCACCATCAAATGTTAAAAAGCCATCACCATTTGCACTAATTAAACGGCCATCAGGAAATTGGCTAATTGACCAGTTTTGAGGAAATGCTTTGTAATCGTTTGGGGTAAAATTTTGTGTTAATGGAAGCCCAAGTTCAGTATAAATAGTATTTTGAGCAGATAAAACAGGATTATAAAGTACATTAAAAAGAATTGCGCTTAATAAATAAGTAAAACAAAATTCTTTTAATTTAAACGAAAAGAGAGAATAGGGCAATTCGCAAAAACTCTTATTCTTTTGAAATTCACTCAATCTAATTTTATTCAAGTTTATAAATCTGCAAAGCATAGTAAGAAATATCAATCTCGTTTAAGAATTTGTTTTTATTCACTTCTTCAAGTTTAATAAATTCAAAGGTACGTTAAAAATACACTTGAAAATATCAATTGTTTTTCACTTATACACAGACTTTAATTGATAAAAGGAACGAAGAAAGAGAAATGATATAAAGATAAATTAAGTTTCGATTGTGTTTTGAATGTTCAAAGCGAAAATGGAAACTTACTTTTGGTTATTTTCTTATCTAAAAGTATAAAAAAGCTTAAAACCTGATTTTTGTTTACTTTTAGATGAATACGAAAATCTTTGAAATACCTATTCATTTCCAAATCAATCAAAGTGTGTAGTTTAAAGTATCGCCAAAGATTTTTTAGAACTACCATTCAAGAAAACAAATTAGCTCAGGCATGTCGCAAACAGTCATTCAAATACATTATCCATATTTCAGAAATAATGACTATCAATTACTTGATTGTGGGAATTTTGAAAAGTTGGAACAATTTGGTCCCTATATTTTCAGAAGACCAGAGCCGCAAGCAGTATGGGACAAAATATATACAGAAGCAGCATGGGAAAAAGCGGATGCTATTTTTACAGGAGATTCGCCAACAGAGGGCAAATGGAATAAAAGAACTCCAGTAAAAGATCGTTGGGAAATTCGATATCAATCTGATTTACTCGATTTTAAAATGCGTTTAGCAACGACTGCATTTAAACATGTGGGGATTTTCCCAGAACAATGTACGAATTGGGAATTTATAGCAGAATCGGTAAAAAAAGTTAAAAAGCCCGAACCGAATGTTTTAAATCTATTTGCTTACACAGGTGGTGCAACTTTAGCGGCAAGGCAAGCGGGTGCATTTACCACTCACGTTGATTCCATAAAACAAGTCGTTACTTGGGCGAATGAGAATGCTGGTTTAAACTCAATGGATAACATTCGGTGGTTGGTTGAAGACGCGGTTAAATTTGTTCAAAGAGAAGCAAGAAGGGGAAATACCTATAATGGAATTATTCTCGATCCTCCTGCTTATGGACACGGACCAAAAGGGGAGAAATGGAAATTAGAAGATCAAATTTTAGATTTGATGAAAGAAGTTGCAAAAATTTTAAATCCTGAGCAGCACTTTTTGGTCTTAAATACCTATTCTCTAGGGTTCTCAAGTTTAATCGTAAAAAACTTATTAGATCAAACCATGAAAAAAGGAACACAAA
>CAZNTR010000083.1:0-17091 GCA_964575925.1 uncultured Chitinophagales bacterium | reverse complement strand
CGATAAGCTAAAATACGTGTTTTATTTGTAATTATATATTAGACTTTATATAATAAAGTTTATTTTACGAATTTCACCAACGAGAGAAGTGAGTTTATATACAGGGATTTCTTGCCAATCGTTCAATTTGGGTTTATAGATGGCAATTCTGTTTTCAAAAGCTACTGCAAGTGTACCATTTTGGGAACTTTCGAAAATTGTAAAAAGAAAAGGTGGAGTATTATTCAACTGCGTTAATTCTGCAACGGGCTCTTTTCCATCAAACCGAAAAATGAATCCTTTGTCTGTGCTTAAAAAAACCTCTTTCTTGGAAGCTGTTATTCCGTTAATCCAGTCAGTGTCTGAGGATTTTTCCGCTAGTTTTAACCACTTGCCTGATTCTAATAATGTTGTATGAAAAGTGTGAGTAGTTGCCATAAAAATATGATCTCCAATGACTTCAATGCCAACGGGTTTTTCATAAGGATTAGGATTCCGAATCGGTTTACTTTTTGTTGTTTTTAAATCCAAAACGTAATATTGAGGCTGATAAGCAGAAAAAACCAATAAAACGGCTTTTGTTGAATGAATGAGTTTGAAATATTGAATGAACTCATTTGTCGTATTCCAATCAATCGGAGTAATTGTGGTATCTCGAATATTAACAAAACTTAAACCATCACCAAAAATATAAAATCCATTATTAACAGGTTCGAAAAAGCCAGAATGTAGGGTAGCGATGGTGTCAATGGTTTCAGTAATTTTATCAAAAACAAGCAAAGAGCCATCGTCTTTGTTAAACCACGTTTTTATAGATCCTCCAAAAGTATAACTATCTAAGATAAGTCTTGGATTAGTTGAATAGGAATCAGTTTGAGCTGGATGTATAATTTGAGCTGAAGTTATTTCTGAGGAAAGCATAAAGAATAGAAGTGAGAAGTAACCAGAAAATGTACCTTTTTTCATAGAGAGCCTGTTAATATGGTAATAGATTAATCTGTAATATAGTCAATCAAATCATGAATAATAATTTTATTTAAGGCGATTCATTAAAAAAAATCACTTTTTAAGAAAAATAATTCTGGTCTGACCAATTTTTACCCAACAAATTAGAAAAGCGCTTGCTTGTTGTAATTTCAAGAGTTATTTTACAATAAACAAACAAATAACTGATCTTACCAGTTTCTTATGTCACTAAAAAAAGTCGTCCTCGTCGATGGTTGTCGAATTCCTTTTCTCCGCTCTGGCACAGATTATCAGGATTTGATGGCCTATGATTTAGCCCGAATGGCTATTTCAGGTTTATTAAAAAGAAATGAAATTAATCCCGCAGATATTGATCGGGTAATTATGGGAAACGTGATTCAAGAAGTGAAAACTTCTAATATTGCTCGTGAAGCTGCTCTCGCAGCAGGAATCCCGAATTCCGTTCCCGCCCATACGGTCACCATGGCTTGCATTTCGTCAAATATGGCTATTTCTACAGGTGTGGATTTAATTAGAACTGGACAAGCAGAAATAATTGTTGCAGGTGGCACAGAAACGATGTCGGATGTTCCAATTCGTTTTCAACGAGTGATGCGTAAGAAATTTTTAGAGGCTACAAAGTATAAATCTCCACTCGAGTTCACTAAATTGTTAAAAGGGTTTAAGTTTTCACATTTAGTTCCTGAGGCGCCTTCAATTACAGAGTTTTCAACAAATGAATCTATGGGTCAAAGTGCAGATAAGCTTGCATCGGCTTTTGGAGTCAGCAGAGAAGACCAAGATCGATTTGCACTTCGGTCCCATTTGAATGCTCATAAAGCGTTTGAAGATGGGCATTTAAAAAAGGAATTGGTTTCGGTATCCGTTCCTCCAAAATTTAATTCAATTGAGCGTGATAATGGCGTTCGTGGTGATTCTACTTACGAAAAACTAGCGAAATTACGCCCAGCTTTTATTAAACCTCACGGGACAATTACTGCAGGAAATGCATCTTTCTTAACAGATGGCGCTTCAGCAACCTTAATTATGTCGGAAGGGAAAGCGTTAGCTTTAGGTTTAAAACCCTTAGCCGAACTTATTGATTATGTGTACGTTTCTCAAGATCCAGGTGAAGAACTATTATTAGGCCCATCGTACGCAGCGCCTAAATTGTTGAAAAAATTGGGAATGAAAAAAGAAGATATTTCTGTTTGGGAATTTCATGAAGCTTTTGCAGGTCAGATTTTAGCCAATTTATATGCGTTGAATAGTAAAGCGTTTATGGAAAAAGCTGGATTTGATGAATTCGGTGAAATTCCAATGGAGCAATTTAATGCTTGGGGCGGTTCCTTATCAATGGGTCATCCATTTGGTGCAACAGGAGCTCGCTTAGTTACCACAGCAGCGAATCGATTAATTGTAGAAGATGGAGAATTTGCATTTCTAGCAGCTTGTGCGGCGGGCGGTCAAGGTCATGGAATGGTTATTAAACGGTATTAGGTAAGAGGAGTCAGGCATCAGGAGTCAGGAGTCAGGGATTTTGAGACTTTACTTTTGTTAATAATTTAGCAGAAAGAATTTAAATTCCAAACTGTTGAACTTATAAAAGCTAAGTCCCGACTCCCGACTCCAGACTCCTGACTCCTCAAGCTTTCAAATACAACACATTTAATTTTTATAAGCACTGATATGAATTACTTAACTCTTGAAAAACGTAATGATGTGGCCATCATTTGGATGAATCGCCCAAAAGAAAAACTGAATACACTCAATCGTAAATTAGTGGACGAATTCCCAGCTATAATTCATGAATTAGAAAACGACCACGATATAAAAGCCTTGGTTTTAGCTTCACGAAAAGAAGATAATTTCATAGCTGGTGCAGATTTAGATGTGCTTTCCTCATTCAAAACCAAAGAAGATGTTTTTGCTTTTACGAAACCTGGAAATGAACTTTTAAATAACTTAGCTCATTTCAAAAAGCCGATTGTTGCGGCTATTCATGGAGCTTGTTTGGGGGGAGGATTAGAAGTTGCATTGGCATGTTCAGCTAGAGTTTGTTCGGATTCTTCAAAAACAAAATTTGGTTTGCCTGAGGTGAAATTGGGATTATTACCTGGTGGCGGTGGAACGCAACGTTTACCGAGATTAATTGGCTTGCAAAAAGCATTAGACATCATGCTTACTGGCAAAAATGTGTATCCAAGGCAAGCAAAACGCATGGGTTTAGTTGATATAATGGTTCATAAACATGCTTTGATTGAAGTCGCTATAAGTCATGCACGCAAATTGGCTCATGTACAACCAAAGAAAAAAGACTTACGATCTTTTCCAGAAAAAGTATTGGAATCCAATGGCTTAACAAGATCAATTGTGTATTCACAAGCCAAAAAAATGGTAATGAAACAAACACTTGGTAATTATCCCGCTCCAATATTAATTCTTGATTGTATTAAAACTGGGCTAGAACGAGGTTTTTATGCAGGGCAAGAGACGGAATTAAATCATTTTGCTGAATTGGTTCTTGGTAAAGAATCAAAATCATTGATCAATTTATTCTTTGGAATGACCGAAGCGAAAAAGAATCCTTGGCAAGATTCTGTTCGTCCTGTGAAACGAATTGGAATGTTAGGCGCAGGATTAATGGGTTCTGGAATCGCACAAGTTTCAGCAGAGAATGCGGGTTACGAAGTTATTTTAAAAGACCGAGATTTGGTCTCTGCCAATAAAGGCTTAAAATCCATTTATGTTGACATCAACAAGAAAACCAAGAAGCGCATTATCAAGAAATTTGATGAAGATCAGATTTTAGCAAGGATTCAAGCAAGCGAAAGAAATGAAGATTTAAAAGCGGTTGATGTAGTGATTGAAGCCGTTTTTGAGGATATAAACGTAAAACACGATGTATTAAAACAGACAGAAGCTGTTTGTTCGCCAAATATGATTTTTGCATCAAATACCTCAAGTTTGCCAATTTCAGAGATTGCAAAAGGAAGTGCGCGACCAGAACAAGTTATTGGGATGCATTACTTTTCACCTGTTCAGAAGATGCCATTATTGGAAATCATCAAAACAGAAAAAACAGCAGATTGGGTAATTGGAACTGCTTTTGAAATTGGAAATAAGCAGGGAAAAACCTGTATTGTTGTGAATGATGGCCCCGGTTTTTATACAACTAGGATTTTAGCGCCCTACATGAACGAAGCTCTTCTTTTATTAGATGAAGGTGCAAAAATAGAATCAGTAGAATTAGCCATGAAACAATGGGGTTTCCCAGTTGGACCAATGGTTTTATTTGATGAAGTCGGAATTGATGTGGCAGCGCATATCAGTGATGTAATGGGGCCATTCTTTGAAAAGCGTGGAATGAAATCAACCTCCATTACAAAAGAAATCTACAAAGAAGGCTTTTACGGAAGAAAATCAAAAAAAGGATTTTATTTGTATCAGGATGGAAGCAAGAAAAAAGAAATAAATTCTGATTTATATCGTTTTTTTGGCGGAAATAACAGAAAAGAAATTAACTTTAAATCTATTCAAGAGCGAATGGGAATGATGATGGTGAACGAAGCATTGTGGTGTTTGCATGACGGAATTCTGATGAGCCCAAAAGATGGTGATTTAGGGGCAATTCTTGGTTTAGGATTCCCTCCGTTTAAAGGGGGGCCATTTTTCTGGATTGATCAAGTTGGAGCGGAATATGTACTAATTTTGATGAAAAATCTAGAAAAAGAGCATGGCGCAAGATTTAAAGCTTGTCCAATTTTGGAAGAGCACGCTAGAAGTGGCAAGAAGTTTTACTCTTAAAAAAAATCGTCATCTCGACCGGAGATGAGCCAAAAGTCTAAAATCGAAGAACTCCACTCGAGCGAATCGAGTGGAGAGATCTTCGAAATAAAACGCAGACCGAAAAAGCAATGAGTAATTAAATCGGAAGATTTCTCGACAAGCTCGATACCGAAAGCAACACGAAGTGAAATGGCCTATTTTTTTCTTTAAAATTATGTTCTATTCAAAGGTAGTTCAACAATAAACGTGCTGCCTTGATTTTCTACACTTTCGACACGAATAATCCCTGAATGAGCTTCAACTATTTTTTTACAAATAGAAAGTCCCATACCATTGGAGACTTCGCCATCTGTTCCTGCGCGTCTATGTTTTTTCTCTGATGTAAATAAACCTTCTTTCATTTGCTCAGGAATCCCGATTCCTCTATCAATAACAGAAATGCGAACGAATGAGTTGGTTTGCTCTGCATGTATAGTAATAGAAGCAAATTGTGGACTAAATTTTATGGCATTATTGAGCAAATTATTAATTACTCGCCAAAAGCGATCTCGATTTACGCGAATAGAAAAATTTTCGGCTTGATATCTAATCTGTTGATGTTTTTCAGAAGCTTTAAATTTATTTAATGATATGCAATAAGTAATAATTTCATCGATAGGAATAACTGATAAGGTATGATCTGTTTCAGAAAGCCCGTCAAAGGTTAATAAATCTTCGATTAGTTGCATAGCATCATTACTTATCGCTTTTATAGTTTGAACAAATTGTAAACGGGTTTCTTCATTTTCTTCTTCTTCAAAAATGGTAGCATAACCTGAAATACCAGAAAGGGGAGATCTTAAATCGTGGGCTAAAATTCCCAAAATACGAGCATTTTCTTCAAGTGTATTTTCCAAATCAGTATAAGATCGGTTTAATTCTTGATTTCTGCTTTCCAATTCTACAACATATTTTTTTATGTTTCTATTATTTTTGAAAATAAGATAAGTAATTACAGCAGATAGACTTAAGATAAGAGCAAGTAATAATAAGAACATCGTTTGAATGAAATTCTTCTGTTTTAACTCACTCAATACTTGTCTGTTTTCTCGAACTTCTAAGTCGCTAAGAATGTCGATATTTCTCCATTGAACATCATCGTGGCTATATTGATTTACCGTATTTTGCCAATCTTGATAAGCGGTATAAGCTTTAGGTAGATTTTTTTGATAATCATAATACAACCAAATTACTTTTTTTAAACGAGCCTGATAGTTTAAGCTTGAAGTGATAAGGGGCTGATCTTTCAAGCCATCAATAAGTTGATTTGCTTCTTCCAATTCGCCTTTAGAAATTAATAATTCTGCAAGTTTAATTTCAGTTAGTAAGCCATCTTTTATATCTAGTCGATTTACTTTATTAATAGTAATATTTTCTCGTAAATACGATTCTGCTAAGTTATTGCTACCCGTTTTGAAATATAAATAGCCCAAATTTCCTTTAATAACAGCTTCCCATTGAAGTTTTGTTGTTAGTCTAATAGTTGTATTCGTTTTACTCTCTTCTACAAATGACAAAGCTTCTTCATATTTATTAATCGCTGAATCTAGGTTTCCCAATAATTCGTTACAAAATGCGATGTTATTTAAGGTTCGAGCTTTGTTATAAAAGTTAACCTGATCAGTTGATGAGCAATCTTCTCTATCTTGAAGAATTTGTTCATAGTATTTTTTTGCTTCCAAATACCTTCTTTGACTAAAGAATAAATACGCAATTTCTTCATTAAAACGAGTTATTTCACACGTGTTCAAATAGGTTGAAGCAATTTTTTTCCCTTCATATAAATTTTTTAATCCTTCAGCATATTTATTAAGTTTTATTTCGATAATTCCTTTTACTGTAACACAGCTAAAATCTTCTAACGGCAGGTATGGGACAAACTCTTTTTGTAATTCATAGGCGGAGTCAGCATAGATTAAGCTTTTTTGAAGATGCTCTTTTTGCATTGAAAGTCTAAAAATATCTCGTTTTGAAAGGTATTTGAAGTATAAACCCAACTTGTTTCGATTTTGTGGACTAGAAAATAAGGAATCAAAATAAGCTTCTGTTCTAGTGGTATCGGAATACAATAACAAACTTGGAATTTCATTGAGTAATTGACTGTAAGCTTTTATTTTTGATGTATCTACGTTAACTCTCGAAGTACAAGAACTCATTGAAAATAAAAAACTAATAGCGATTAATAATGCAGTTTTAGGACTCAAAATAAATCAAGAATGATAAAAAGTAAAAATGTTACGGAATATACTCTTTTTGAAATTTTATAAACTATTTTATTAAGGTAAAATTAATGATTAATTGAAATCAGCTCATTAACTGAGAATGGTGAATTATGTAACCGGATTGGCTTACATGCTAATTTAAATTTCTAGAAAATATAGAATTTATGATACGTGTTTTTTATTTTGCACTAATTCAGTATTTGGTTTTGACTTCACAAACCTCGTTTTCACAAGAACGAAAATCTAACAATAAAGCAGAACTATTTGCTGATATGAGTGTTGCTATTGGCTCGGTACATTCTGAAGCTGTTTCAGTTTATAGATTACATCTAGTTTCAAAATCAATTGCAGTAAAAATTGGATATAGAGCCGACTTTCTGGATTATCTGGTAAACAGATTAATAAAACAAGTACACTAACACGCTTAGCAAAAGAAAATAATTTGCTTGATACCTTACATAAGATATCGGCCACGACATAAGGTTTAAATGCAGCGTATTATTTGGAATATCAACTTTCTAAGCGTCTAAGTGTTGGTTAAACATGGATGTTCTTGGAATTGGATTTAGCTACCAATTATGATTTTTATAACTCTTTTGCAAACTGGATTTTTGGTCATGCTGGGCATCGACCCAACATCTCAGCCTAAGAACCAATCTATTCAAAAGAAAGTGCTTGTTGCGTAAAAATATATTGGACAGAGATAGCACTTCGTGGTTCTCCGAATCGAGTCATGGCACGGGATGGTTTTTTTTGCGAAAACTACTACCTTTTATTAAAGAAACGAAGTCCGAATTTGAGACAATGACCTTTATCTAGTTTTATGCATATAAATGTTGCAACAGATCTTTTTGTTAACTCTTGTTATATAAGTAAAATTACATAGCTTTAATCAATCATGAGCTTAGAATGGTGTATTTTCACAATTTCGAAACATCACAAAAAAAATGAAAAAGAAGTTCTGTAAACTACATATTATTGTATTTCATTTATTTATAGGATTCTTTTTTTATAGCAATGTGTCTGCTCAAATGATTCCTTTTTCCACCGATTCTACACATATCACTGTTTGGAACGGGGAAACCTATTCGCCTTTATTTATAAAAGGAATAAATCTTGGAATTGCGAAACCGGGAACCTTTCCTGGTGAATTATTAGCAGATGAAGAAGATTATTTGCGTTGGTTTTCTTATATCCATGAAGCAGGATTTAACACAATTCGTTTATACACTTTACATTTTCCGCAATTTTATACAGCTCTCAAAAAGTTTAATGATGAACATCGAAATTCTCCCATTTTAGTTTTTCATGGAGTTTGGTTGGAAGAGGAACATCCTGATTTTTCAGAGGATTTATTCGGGTTAACACAAGTTTTCGATAAAGAAATTAGTGACAATATTCGTGCAATTCACGGCGATATTAGCATTCCTGAAAGACAAGGAAAAGCTTATGGAAGCTATACTACAGATATTTCAGAATGGGTGATTGGCTATATAATTGGGCGTGAAATTCATCCTCCAGAAGTGGTAGCAACTAATGCTGCGCATTCTGAAATTAGGGGTTTTTATGGGGAATATTTTTCTATTTTGGAAACAAATGCTACAGAAGCATGGCTTGTAGGTCGTTTAAACAATGTTGTAAGATTTGAAATGCAAGAGTATGGAACACAACGACCTGTAAGTGCATCGAGTTGGCCGACATTAGATCCTTTGAGTCATCCAGAAGAAAAAAATACTTACGAAGATGAAGCGCAAATTGATTTTTCCAAAGTTGATTTTTCTAGAGCAAAAGCTGGATTTTTTATCAGTTATCATGCTTATCCTTATTATCCTGATTTTGTGAGTCGAGATCCTATTTATCAAGGATTTGCAGATTATTTGGGTCAAAATAGTTATTTAGGCTATTTGTATTTCTTGAAAGAACATTACCAAGGAATGCCTCTGATTATAGCCGAATTTGGAGCGCCCTCAAGTTGGGGAATTGCACATTATGCCCAAAATGGAATTCATCACGGTGGTTTAGACGAAAATGAACAAGGTTTGGCAACCATCAGAATGCTCAAAAATATTGAAGAAGCCGGTGGCGGTGGCGGAATTACGTTTGCATTTATGGATGAATGGTTCAAACGAACTTGGATTGCTGATCCACTCGATTTTGACCCTGAAAGAAGAATTATTTGGCACAATGCAGCTTCTGCTGAGCAAAATTTTGGCTTAATTGGATTTAAAAAAGACGTTTCTGAGTACGAATTTTCAGAAGTATTTTCCGATACAACGTTTATTCAAAAATTTTCAGCTGGAGTTGATTTCACTTTTTTAAATCTTGAAGTGAAGATTAAAAATGACTTGGGAAGTTCCGATACGCTTTGGATAGCAATAGATACTTACGATAAAGACTTAGGCGAATCCGTTTTAGGAAACAAAGCAACAACAGAAAACAGAGCCGAGTTTATGTTGCGAATTACTTCAAATGAAGCGGAATTATGGGTGACTCAAGCATATGATGTATTTGAAATCTGGGATAATACAGCTCCCGCTATTGTTAAATTTCAATCAGTAAAAACAGATGGTTCGCCTTGGAATATTGTTCGCCGAAGAAATAATGTAGAGGATAAAGAAGTTCAATATGTGGGAAATTTACGAGTTAACCGCTTAGGAAAGCCCCAATCGAGTTTGGATGGAGTTCGCTTGTATGATGATAGAATAAAAATTCGTTTACCCTGGAATTTACTCAATATCGTTGATCCAAGTAGATTAACCGTTTTACATGATAGTAGAGGCACAGAAGAAATAGAAACAAGAACTTCTGATGGAATTCAATTCTCCGTTTTTTATAAAAATGAGCGTTTTGATCTATCAAATCGTTATGTGTGGACAAGCTGGAATCATGCCCTAGATGCCGTAGAATACAAGAAAGATTCCTATTTCGTGATGCAAGAAGATTTGACAACTCTGCCAGGTTCTCCAGTTGCATTTTCAGATACAGTCCATATTTCGGTTGATGGTGGAAATTCATCAATTAGTCTTTTGGCAAATGATTTTTCTTACGATGGAAGTCCAATAGAAGCTGTTTTAGTAAAATCTGCAGCGAATGGTATAGTTCAATTAGCCGCAGATGGAATGTTTAGTTATTTACCAGAATCGGGTTATTCAGGAACTGATTCGTTTAAATATCGAGTTGTGTCGGGCGTGAATAAGTCGGAACCTGTAACGGTTCATATTGAATTAGAGGGGGAACCGAAATCGAAAGCATTTGTACGGGTGTTCCCAAATCCTGTTAGAAATACCTTGAAAATAGAGTCGGAAACTCTGCTAGATAGCGTTATTATTTATACAGTTATGGGCAGAAAGATTGGGAATTATGAGATTAAAAAGAAGCAATCGAAAGTTGATGTAAGTAAATTAGCAAAAGGGGTTTATTTCATTTTAATACAAGCAGGTGATCAACAACTTGTTAAAAAGATTACGGTGATTTGAAAAATGATAAATGATTAGGGAGAAATGAGCAATTGAC
Source organism: uncultured Chitinophagales bacterium (assembly GCA_964575925.1). Taxonomy (GTDB): domain Bacteria; phylum Bacteroidota; class Rhodothermia; order Balneolales; family M1805; genus M1805. The sequence continues at coordinate 6,583 of CAZNTR010000083.1, read as the reverse complement.
GGTGCCTTGCTCAGTTTTTCCTTTGAAAAAATCCTTAAATATGGACTCAATAAATCACTTGGGACAATAAATTCAAGGAAAAGTGTCTCTCTTTTAAGAAATCAATTGGAATACAATGTTTAATCCCACAAAACAAATCAATTTTAAAGCCTTGAAAGGCTTAAATTATTATAGACTTTATTAATAAAAGACAAATACTACTTTAGAAATATTTATGTTTGAGCTAATAATTTGAGTTCAAATAACATGCTTAGAGCATTTATTAGTGAAACGACAAATAAACTCATAAAAAGTATTAACTCGCTAGGTTAGAAAACCAAGCCAAGTAAATAGAATGGTTAGATATGAATTCGTTAAACTACGAGCTGATATTAGGAGTTTTTTTTGAAATAACACACATCTTTCGAATTCAGATTAAACACTTTCACTATTTTTACTAATCGATTAATCAAGACCTTAAAGCTTAGGATGCGAACTCTACTTTTTTGTTGTCTAATTATCATATCTCTACTTAAAACATCAACAGCTATGGCTCAATCTACGCATATAGTTAGTGTTGGCGTTCAAATGGATGAGTTTAGCGAGTTCTATAATAACATGTATTTGTCGTTTGTAAGTTATGGCTATGAATCCAAATCGTGGACAAGTATGGTGAAATTGAATTACACCGATCGATTCGAAAAAACAGGCTATCAGTTAGATTTAGAGACCTATCATAAATTTAAAAGTGGAAGATATCTGTACATAGGATATGCGTTTTCGAGTTCGGAATTATTTCCACAGAACAGAGCAGGCGCTGAGTTATTTGTGCCTTTTTTGAAAAAATGGGAATGGTCTGCTGGCTTGCGATTTTTGAACTTTAAAACAGGAACTTCGTCCCTTTTTTATTCCGGTTCTTTAAGTTGGTATTTCAAAAGTTATTTGTTCAGTTTCCGACCTTATATAATTCCTGCTGGTGATAAATTAGCGGGTTCGTTGAATTTTTCTGCAAGAAAATATGTGAATGATACCGATTCATTTGGAATTAGATTAGGAATTGGGTCTTCGCCAGATGAACGAATTGTGCAGTTGAGTGAAGGTGCTAAAGGTAAAGATATTTTGTTGTTAAATTCAAAAATAATAAGTATATACGCTAATAAGGTATTTAATAAGAAATTAAATATACGGGCATCAATAAGTATGAGCAGAGATGAACTAGCATTTATAAATGACTATTTTATAAGGCATGGTATTTTTGAACTGAGTGCAACACTTCGTTTTTGAAAGAAGCTAATGAATATGAAATTATTACCTAACACACGTGTTTTACTTGTTGAAGATATTCCAATGAATTACATACTTGCTAGAAAATGGCTTGAAGAAGAAGGCGCACTAGTTGATTTAGCCGTAAATGGTCGAATTGCTACCGAATTCGTTCAACAATCCGAATACGATATTATTCTCATGGATATCATGATGCCTGAAATGAGTGGTTATGAAGCAACGGAATTCATTAGAAAAAAGCTGAACATTGAAACTCCAATTATTGCTGTTACTGCTATTTCTGTTGCTGGTGAACGAGAAAAATGTCTTGCTCTTGGAATGCAGGACTTTGTTACAAAACCCTATAAAAAGAACGAATTAATCCAAAAAATTGCTTCTTTAAGTTATAAAAAAGTAGAAGCTATTGAGCCTAAAGACTTGGATTCTTCCGATTTAATCGACTATTCCTATTTGCGAGAAATAAGCTCAGGCGACGAAGAGTTCATGTTTGAATTAATGGCAACCTTTACTGAGCAATTCGAAATCGGTTTTGCAGAATTGACAAGTGCATTTGACGAATTTAATAGAGAGCAAATTAAACAAATTAGTCACAGATTGAAATCGACATCATCCATGCTTGGCATTAAGATTTTATCTGAAAATTTGAATAAGATGGAAATTGCCTGCGCAGAGATGAATTCAGACGAAGTGAAAAAGCTCTTGGAGCAAATTTCAGAAGATCAAGTAGTTGTTATTAGTGAATTAAAGAAAAAAATGAAATGAATATAAAAGTAAAAATACTAATTGTTGAAGATGACTTACTTACTCAAAAAGCATTGGAATTTCGTCTAAAAAAAGATGGCTATAATGTTGTAAAAGCAAGCGATGGGTTAGAAGCCAAAGAATTATTGATTGCAGAGAATCCTGATATATTAATCACCGATTTAATGATTCCTTTTTTAAGTGGGTTAGAACTTATTGAGTTTGCCAAAAATAAACTAGGAAAGTCGATTCCTGTTATTGTGTTATCTGCAGCCAATCAAGAAAAAATTATATTGGATTCATTTAATCTAGGCGCTGATGATTTTATGTCTAAACCATTTAGTCCTTTAGAGTTAACGGTTAGAGTGAAGCGGTTACTTTCAAAAAATGGCTAGAATTACGTGTGTTTTACTATTCTTTTTAATGGGTGTCTCTTTTTTTGAAGTAGAAGCTCAGGATAGTTTATATCACGTTGTTCAAAAAGGGCAGATCTTATCTGAGATTTCCATAATCTATAATAAACGAATAGATAGAATTCTTAGAGATAATGGGTTACAAACAGAGCAACTCGAAATCGGTGATAGCTTATTAATCATTTTACCAACAGAAAGTAAGTATTTGCTTTCACTAAATAAGGGCGGGGATAATGATTTTAAAAAAATAATTACCAAAAAGAACAATCAGAATAATGATAATGCACTTGAAAAAAGTGAAAATGAACTCGATTCAATTAGTATAAATACCCTAACTACAGAGAATACTCATTTTGATGTGCATAAAGTGGATAACGAATTTGAGCAAAAAAACTCAAGTGCTACAGACTATAGCGGAGAAGAACAAAAAGGGGGAGTTCTTGATGAAATTACAATTTTTTATAATGAAGTCACACTATCAATTTTAAGATATAATTACGATAGTAAACTTGCTTATTACGTAATTCTTACCAATCTTATATTATTATTCTTGACGTTCATAATGCTTGTAATTGGCATGTTTAGTAGGATTTATAAGGTAATCCGTGCAAAGAAAAAGAAACGATATAGTGAATTTTTTGAGAATGTATTAACAAACGCATTATTCACTTCTGAAGAAGAAGACCCTGAACAATATCAAATATCGCTTAATTATTTCAAAGAAGAGCGGATTGCTAAAACTCGAACCGAACGCTCATGGTTAATACATTTATTTATTCAATTGTATAATGACTTAATTGGTGAGTCTGAAGAACATCTTCAAAATCTGTTTTTATTGCACAAATTGGATAAAGATGTAGAACGAAATTTAAAGTCGAAACGATGGTATGTAAAAGCTAAAGCAATTCATGAGATAGGAAATATGGAATTGAAAAAGTTTACAGAAGAGATAAAGCTAAACACAAGAAATCAATACAAAGAAGTCGTTTTCAAAAGTCTACTGACACTAATTAAACTTGATAAAAAAAATCCCTTAGCTTTTTTAACAAATTTAGAAACTCCCTTAACGGAATGGCAGCAAATTCAGTTATTTCATTCACTAGGATCACTAGATGAAACTAAAATTCCATTCAATACAAATTGGTTTAAAAGTACAAATGACTCTATTGTAATTTTTGCGATTCGTTTTTGTGTGAAGTTCAACAAACATCAATGGATGGGATTAGTTAAAAAGTGTTTAGAGAATGTTAATCCACTTGTTCAAATAGAAGTTATAAATGCGATAGGAATATTAGGGGACGAATCGGATATTGATCTTTTAAAAAGTAAAATGCAAACAAGCTTACTCGTGAAAAAGCAAGCATTAATAAAAGCAATTTCTTTGTTACAAATGGAAACAGATTCATTATACTTCCAAAATCTAATTCGTCAATCGGATTATGAAACCGCATTGTTAGCCGCTAAATCATTTTATTCTGTTCCTGATGGAATTGAGGAATTGGAAAAAATGAAAATGGACGAAAATGAATCTGAAAAAGTCCGATCCATTGTCTCACACGCTTTAGATAGAAGAATATGAACACGTTCGATTTTCTTCAAAAAAGTTATTTATTCGTAAATACATTCATATTTATTTATGCAATAAGTGTATCAACATTTTACATTCTATTGGCTATTTTTGCCTTTAAAGGAATGCGCAGATACAAGCTTAAAGACCTTTATTTTGATAAAAGAATTATTCTTAGTTCAGAATATTCCCCTGCTTTATCGCTAATTGCACCAGCGTATAATGAGTCATTAACCGTTATTGATAATATTCGATCTTTGCTCTCTTTACATTATTCTAACTTGGAAGTAATTATCGTGAATGATGGAAGTAAAGATGATACCTTGCAAAAATGTATTGAAACATTTGAAATGGAACCAGTTGACTTTGCAGTGAACTATGCAGTAAACAGTAAAGAAATAAAAACTGTTTATAAAGCAAAAAATCCTGCATACAGACGTTTAGTTTTGGTTGACAAAGTTAATGGCGGAAAAGCAGATGCCTTAAATGCAGGTATTAATATCTCCGCAAATAAGCATATTGTTTGTATTGATGTAGATTGTATCATAGAACAGGACGCCTTAATCCACATGATTAAACCTTTTTTGGAAAGTGAAGAGCGTGTAATTGCAACAGGTGGAGTAATACGAATTGCAAATGAGTGTGAATTCAGAAATGGGAATATTATGGAAGTGAATATGCCAACATCATTTTTCCCAAGGCATCAGGTTTTAGAATATTTACGTGCTTTTTTGATGGGGAGAATGGCTTGGGCAGAAATAAACGGCTTAATGTTAATTTCGGGAGCATTTGGCGTTTTTGATAAAGAAATTGTAATTGCTGTTGGTGGCTATGATCACAAAACGGTTGGGGAAGACATGGAGTTAGTGGTTCGGATGCGCAAATACATGCATCAAAAAAGGGAAAAGTATAAAGTCGCATTTGTTCCAGAACCATTATGTTGGACAGAAGCACCATCCTCAAACAAAATTCTTTCACGCCAAAGAAATCGTTGGACTCGTGGAACAATTGAGACAATAATAATGCATAAAGATATTTTTATGAATCCCAAATATGGTGTAATGGGAATGATAAGTTTCCCTTTTTGGGTCATTTTTGAATGGTTTGCTCCCATTATTGAATTTACAGGTATTTTTTTATTGGGAGCAATGGCTTTTTTCGGTTATGTGAATTGGTTCTATTTTTGGCTTTTCTTAACCTTGGTTTACTGTTTTTCTCTTTTTATCTCTACTATTTCTATTTTGTTTGAAGAGTTTTCTTACCCACAATACAGAAAAATATCTCACATGTTTTGGCTGTTTTTTACGGCTGCAACGGAACCGTTTTTGTATCACCCCTTAAATACATGGGCTGCAATTCGCGGAAACTGGGATATTTATAGAGGAAAAAAAACTTGGGGGGAAATGACTCGAACAGGATTTGCTAGCAAAAAAACCAAGTGACTCCTTAGTTGTCAAAACTTTTACATCATCCTATTGTAATTTGAAAGAATTACAATAATTTACTGATAAATCATTGTATGATAATCTTATGAAATATCTAGTTTTGCTTCTCTTTCTCGTAAATCCCTTCATAACAGAAGCTAAGAATTTATTTTTTTCATACAACTATCAACCAGAACCCTTAGTTGGAATTAAATCAGATTCCTTAACTCGTTTTAAAAAGCCTACATTTAACCCATACCTATTCACCGCTCAGCATTTAGCTGGAACTGCGTCTACTGTTTTAGTAGGAGTGCCAGTCGGGTTTTTATCAGGTCATCTTCTTTACCAAATGACTACAACAAAAGAAGAGCGCGAAGTTAGTTGGGGTGGATTATTTGCACCGATTTTTGGAGCATTTGTAGGATATGTGGTCGTTAAACCAATCTATATTCACGTTTTCGGAAATCGTGAGAGCTACAAAGGAAATCTTTGGTTAACAATGGGCACTTATTTAACGTCAACATATATTTATGTAAAACAAGCGAAGCTAGACTCAATTTGGGACTTAATTATCATGGATGTGCTTTCTACAAGCTTTGCTTCTGTTGTTCATTTTTATACTCTCCAGCCCATTAAATAAGGAAAGATTTCAGTAAATACATTCCCAACTTTACTTCGCTCAAATGATGGAAATTTTGCTGGTGGATTCACAGCTCGGTTAAACTTTTAAATGAATAAATTAGAATTCTATTATCATTAAAAAAGCGCTTTTCCCAGTTAATTTTGTATATTTGACTCGCTAAATTCTATTTTATAATGCGAAATAACCGTCAGTTAAATTATCCACTTTCTCTTTATTCTGCTTTTTTCAAAGCTGAAACGGTTAGCATTTCTCGCAGTCAACTTGGCTACGATCGTCAAGTTTCTGTCTTTCTTTTTGGTCTTTTGCGAGCGCAAGCCGCAGCCATGCAAAGTTAAATTGAGTGAAAAAATGAAATGTTTTATCACATCAAAGAGAGTGATTATTAGTGAGTTTTGAGGGAAAATAGTTTCCCAATTGCCTGAAAGCAAGTGATTTTACCCAAATGATATTGGATTTTCTAATGAAACAACGATTACACTATATCACTTGATTACAATGATTTATATCTGATTCAGATTCAGCTGAATGAACC
>CAZNTR010000082.1:15806-17202 GCA_964575925.1 uncultured Chitinophagales bacterium | reverse complement strand
TCTTTGGCATTTCCTAAAATACCTCTATTACTGAAATCTAAAATGCTCCATAACTCACTGAGGCGATTTTCAACGGGAGTTCCGCTCATAGCAATAAAATGATCTGCTCCAATACTCTTTATTGCTTTCGATTGCGCCGTGGCACTATTTTTTATATTTTGCGCCTCATCAATAATTAGTGTTTGCCATTTATGTTTTTTTAAGTTAGCGGCTTCAGATCTTACTATACCGTATGTTGTAAGCATTACATCAAAATCTGCATCCATTTTTCTGTTTGTACCATGGAAAATGTGCGTTCTTAGTGTTGGCGCAAATTTTTGAGTTTCTACTTCCCAATTTGATAATAAACCGGTTGGAACCACAACTAAGGCTTTTTTATCATTAAAAAAACCATCTTCTTTGTACTTAAGTAAAGTTGTGATTACCTGAAGTGTTTTTCCTAAACCCATATCGTCGGCAATGACCGAACCAAAACCGATTTGAGCGTTACGATACATCCAAGAATATCCTCGAGATTGATAGGGTCGTAGTTCGGCTTTTAAACTTTTTGGCAATGGAATTTCTTTAAATTCAGTTAATTCTTTAATTAAGTTTTTTACCTCATCAGTTAAGATAACTTTTGCTCCTGCATATTCTCCACTCAAAGCAACACGAAGTAACTCGAATGAAGACATTACTTTTTTAGTGTTAAAATGATTAAATAATTTTTCCAATTCCACTTTATCAACATACATATACTGAGATTTATACTTGATTAAGCCGTCCGATTTTTTCAATAATCTTTTAAACTCTGCTTCATCCATAACAGCGTCGCCAATAGAAACTTGCCAATCAAAATCTAATAATTGATCTAAACGTAGATACGATTTCCCTTCAGCCTTTTTCAATTTAACGCTAGGTTTTGGTTTTAAAATGTCGCGTAACGATTTAGGAAGAAGAACATCCACATCTAATAATTGAATAGCTGGAATCATCTGAAACAGAAAAGGGGTAAACTGCTCACTATTCATTTCAATTAAAGTGTAAGCCTTTGAATTGATATATGAGTCTAAGCCGTTAATAAAACAACTTAATTGTGTGAGCGATTGAAGAATTTCAAAACGGCTGTTTCCATAAGTGACTGAACTTAAGATTTCTTTTAAGTGGACAAACTTACTTTCATGCTCATCTTTGAATTCAATTTCAATATGTACTATAAATTGTTCATTGCCAGATTCTTCCACAACAATTCGTGGTTTATAATTTCCTTTAGCAAGGTAGTATTTTTGTAGCCATGCTTGAATTCCACCGGGCAAGGCGTTTTCACCTGGTTTACTAAAGGTATAGTTTGTTTTCTTGAAAAATAAATTAATGAAAAGCTCATCTTTACTGCTTTCACTAAATAAATGAATTAATT
>CAZNTR010000082.1:0-15706 GCA_964575925.1 uncultured Chitinophagales bacterium | reverse complement strand
AATAAATTAATGAAAAGCTCATCTTTACTGCTTTCACTAAATAAATGAATTAATTTAGTTAAGAAAACAGAAACCAAATTTTGGCTAAAATTTTTAGTAATTGACTTTTCTTTTCCCTTATGATCCCAAAAAAATGAATAGAGTAGACTCATTTCGTCTAATTGACTCATTAAGGACTGAACGGGTTTACTGAGTGTTGCTGGTAACCAACGGATGGCATAGGATTTATCCGATAACTGAAAGATTTGAGGAATCACAGCTCCGTTGGCTATCAAGTGCAAGGAAAAATGGAAAATTGTGTGTAAAAAAGCTGTAGTCGGCTGATAATCTAAGGTCTTGGAATGTGGAATAGATTCTAATCTCAGCAAAAAGGCCAAAATAGAATCCGTGATCTCATCAACATGTACTCTAGATTGAAAAAAATCATCAAGCATTACTTTAATTTGACTATGTGTGGTGATTTTATATCCATCTATTTCAATCTCTTTGAACCATTTTTCAAAAGGAATTTTTCCTTTAATTAATTTTTGAGCACTTTTTACTACTCTGTTTAAGGCAATAAGATATTTTTCTTTGAAATCTCCATAGAAAGGGTAAAATACGGGATTAGCAGAAAGTAAAGCCGCAAGGGGTTCATGAATAGAAATGAGTTGGGAAAAGACTAATTTCTCATAGGCTTTTTCCTGACTTAATGGAGCAAGAAATTCTTTAGGTCGTGATTTCTGTATCAGTAAATCAGGCAGCAATGGAATTTCCGAATATTCTTCCGTAATAAAAAAGCCCCGCTTATTCATTTCTGCAATTAAATCAACGTTGTGTAATTTAAAAACAAGAAATGGATCATTATCTATTTCAGCGCTAACCTTATAAATTACAGCCGCAAGATGTTTGCATGGAACAGCCCAATCGGGGCAACTGCACTGCATTTTGAAATCAGTCCATTGTCTTGGAAATACTTTTAATCCTAGTGATTCTGCAATATCCAATACTTCTGGATTCAATTCACGATTCAACAACTTTGAAATAATAACTGGACGTTCAGCTAAAGCCTGTACAAAATTACTTATTTGTTGTTCAAAAAAAGGCGGTAACACGATATCAACAGAATAGGGTTTAGGGCGACTTCCCGATACGTTTGCCTTTATATAATTTTCATAGATCGTAATTTTAGTTACGGCTCCTTTATTTGCATAACTGCTTCCACGAGGTAATCTGTTACTGTAATCAATATTATTTAACGAGTTAAGCCATTGTTGTCCCCTCCAAGTTTTACCAAATGTTTGTGCCATACGAATTGATTTAAAATGTCAAGTGTTCAGGTTATTGGCTTAAAATATAAAAGCAATTTATTGAATTACATACGTGGGTTGCCAATATCTGGATATCTACTCACTACTTGGTAGATGATAAAATAAGAGTTCTTATTTATTAATATTAGATAATAATGCTCAAAATGTTAAAATAGTATATTGTAAAATATATTATTTAAACATTTTTGTTTAAAATGTTGTATTTTCTGATAAATTGAATCTTATTTGTACAGATTGCTAAGGTAGCATTTATTACATTTGAGTTGAAATAAGCATGGTATGAAGCTTATTTTTGCATAAATTCATAAAATCACCTAAATAGTGTATTTTAAAATATACTATTTAGACAAGAAGGTAATTATATGGTCAAATTTGAACCACTTAAACCCATTGATCGTGAACTTATCTATTCACGAATACAATTTGAAAATCCTTGGTGGATAAGCTCATTAATCGATCCCGATTTTAGTGCTATGCAAAAGCGTATGTACTTCGATTTATTTTTTCCACTGGTTAAGGAAATGTTACCTAAAAGAGCGGTTGTGTTGTTAGGGCCAAGACGTGTTGGTAAAACCGTAATGATGTTTCATGCTATTGAAGCCTTAATCAAACAAAATGTACCGCAACAGAAAATTGGATTTTTATCTGTTGATAGCCCCATGTATTTGAATTTAGGACTGGAAGAGATGTTCATCATAATTCGGAAATTGACAGGTAATGAGAATCCTGATGGTTGGTATGTTTTTTTTGATGAAATACAATTTCTAAAAAATTGGGAGCAGCATTTAAAAGTTTTAGTGGATAGTTATCCACTAACAAAGTTTATTGTTTCGGGTTCAGCAACTGCTGCATTAAAGGTAAGAAGTATGGAAAGTGGAGCTGGTAGATTTACTGAATTTATGTTACCACCATTAACGTTTCACGAATATATTCATTTGCAAGAATTGAATCATTTAATTCGTCCGTCTGAGACCATTTGGAATGGCAATGTAAATCAGTTTTATACAACCATAAATATTCAGGAATTGAATAAACATTTCTTGAATTACATCAATTATGGAGGTTATCCTGAGGTACTTTTTACCAATCGTATTCGTGATAATCCCGGCAGATACATTCGAAACGATATCGTAGATAAAGTATTGATGCGTGATTTACCTAGTATGTATGGAATTAGTGATGTACATGAGTTACACGCATTTTTTTCGTCATTAGCCTATTATAGTGGAAATGAATATTCGCTGGAAAGCCTGTCTCAATCGAGCGGAGTGGACAAAAATTTGTTGAAAAAGTATCTAGAGTATCTCGAAGCTGCTTTTTTAATCAAAGTGGTACATCGTGTTGATGATGCAATTAAATCGTTTAAACGAACAACGTTTTATAAAATTTACCTGACCAATCCGAGTTTGAGAAGTGCTTTATTTGCCCCGATGGAACCCACTCATGAATTGTTAGGCAATATGGTTGAAACGGCCATCTTTTCACAATGGATGCATCGCGACTGGTTTGTTCCGATTTATGCGCGATGGACTACTGGAAGAACACAAGGCGAAGTGGATATGATTGGCCTCAATGAACGAAGAAAGCCTGTTTGGGCTGTAGAAATAAAATGGTCGAACCGTTACGTTTCCAAACCCAATGAATTAAGAAGTTTGCGTCATTTTTGCGAAAAAAATGATATTTCATCAGCATTAGTAACAACAATTGATAAAGAAGCCCGAGTTAATTTTAACGGATTAGAGTTAAATTTCTATCCTGTTGCATTGTACGCTTATGTAATTGGAATGAATTCTCTTGAGCAAAAGCGAAATAAGTCGGGTCATTAAAAAATGCGAATTTGAATAAATTATTCAATTTTCAGCTATTTTAAACTGAATGCTTTCTCAGAATATTTGACGTAATACATGTATATTTGTAGAATCATAAATGGTTATTTCTTAATAGATTATCGTTGTTATTTAAATAAATATATGAATTTTGAAAATTGAAATAATCGAGTTTAATCCAGAAGTCGATGTTATTGATATTTTACCCACTCAAAAAATGCAGTTTTATTGTTTATTTTGCTGTAAGCTATTATATAATAAAGCTCTTGATTTAAAAAGATAATTGTTTAATCAATAAATGAGTCCATTCCCCAAAGTCGATTCTTTCGGTTTACATCCTTCCAAATCCTATGAATTCGATGAATGTTTTACAGAAAACTATTTTTTGGAGTACGCTCATAAGTTAATTTATCAAAGTGGAAGAATTTATTTAAATAAGGTTATCAAAAAAAAAGATAGCCTTTATTTAAATTTAGAACTATTTAATCAACATCATCTTTTGTGTTAGCAATTGATTTGGTGTTTGTAATCTAGCGAAATAAAGCCCACTTGCTAGATTTGAAGCATTAAAATAAACGGCATGTTCTCCACTAGTAAACTGACCTTTTCTTAATTCGCTGATTTTTCTTCCAAATACATCATAAACTTCAAGAGTTATAAATGATTGAATTGGAAGCGTAAACCAGATCATAGTAGCTGGGTTAAACGGATTCGGATAATTACGAATGCTTATTTGTTCAGGTAAATCTGCTTCTGATTCTTTTGATGTTAGGGTTGGTGAGTCTAGAGTAATCACCGCAAATTCATCAAAAGTTACATTATCATCAACTACTCCATTTGCTGATGGTGCTTGTTTATTAATTTTCCCATTATCGCCATTCCCAAAACGAACAACAGATAGATATAAAGTGTCAGGTTTTTTTGTGAATTGGGCGCTTAAATCCCAAGAACCTTCAAGAATGGTTCCTGCATTAACAGATTTAGTTCCAGGTGCATCGTACCAACTTGCATAAGTGTTGTCTGACTCATTAGCAATATAGGCGCTCCAATTCAAAATAGTTCCAGCTTTTGCCCAAGGCGATGGTCTAGAACCAGTTTTTTGATCAGTAATAAAAATAAACACATCATTTCCTAGACCTTGAGCTGCTTCGGTAGCTACATATAAATCTCTACCATTCCAATCTGCTCGTAATGTTAATCCATCATTTTCAGCAATTATTTTTGAAGTTCCATCTAAATTTCCATCAATGGAATAGCTAAGAGTTGGTTCAATGTATCCCGTTTCTCCATCACCTCCGCCAACTGTTGAGCCAGAAACGGTGATTTTATAATCATTTCCACCATTATTATCCCAAGTATCATTTTCATAATTGATTACAAATGCTAAACTTGTTACGGCTTGAGTTCCATTAAATGGACCAATTTTTAAAATGCGTTCACCTGCTGCATTTGAATCTGGGAAAGGAGTTTGTATTGCAGGCCCACTTTGAAAAAGAAAAGATTCTTCAGGTCTATATTCTGTTGCAGGAGTTTGCCAATTACTTCCTTCTGGATTTACACCCCAATGTAAACGAGCATCAATTTTGCTTTTTAAGGTAATAAAAATAGTATCATTTATTGTTGGATTTTCAGGAATCCAAGAAAGACTTGTTGAGCCTGTTGAGCCACCGCCGCCAGAAGAGCTACTTGTTCCAATGTAAACTGATCGAATGGGACTGCGTTTGATATTTCCTTTTGTATCTTCGGCTTCAACATAATAATCAATGAGTTTGTCTTTAAAATCTGTTAAAGTTGCATCAAAACGATTCGCTCTAAATTTTGGAAGAGGATCGGTTTGCGAAGCAGGTTCGTTTCTTTCTGTCATAGGTACTGCAGACCATGCAGAAACCCCTGAACCATCCGAATAAACTTGGTTTGCATCAGCAACTATTCCGTCTTCATCAACACGATAGTTAAGTTCTACTCTAGCTAAACCTGAAGCATCAAAAGCATAAGTCCATACGGTTATTTCTGATGATTGAGCCATTTCCCACATGAATCCGCCAGGATTATAGGCATCTCTTTGAGGAATAAAAATGGTTGGCGCTGTTGTTTCATTTGAAATATTCCAAGCTCCATTAATGGGATCTAAGGCTAAATTTCCACCCAAAGCAGGATTGGAATCCCAAATTTCGGTTCCATCCCAATACCAATAATCTGATGCTTGAGCATTTGAAAGCATTTCGCGTGCTTGTGCTAAACCTGTGTGATTAGGATTGTTTTCTGCAACGGTAGTAAGCATATTTTTTACAGCAGTTAAAATCGCCCAAGAATTTCTATCAGGGCTGTAACCATTTGATCCAGGTTTTCTAACCATTTTAGGAATTCAGGATCTCCATTATCTGCGCCAGCCCAACTTCCGTCTTCAACATGAATTTCATCATTGATGTCAGGTGGGAATAAATCTAAATAATCTTGAATCGTAGTTCCTACAAAACGTGATGGATTCGCTTTCAACCAATCAACAAATGCTTGAAAATTGCCACCATAATAGCCTTCAGAACCGCCACCGAAATTATCACCATCATGGTGTAAAACGATTAAAATTGGGTGATCTGAATCGGTGTTATATCTTTCCAACTGACTCATAACAGATTCATATTGAAGCGCACCAAATCCACCTCGACCATCTTCGTTGCCTAAATAGCGAGAAGTTGGAACGGCAATTATTTTTGATTTTTCACCCGTTTCTGGATTTGTATAGGTAACATAATGAGGTTGATGTCCCCATTGTGCTGAAATTTTTGTTGGCACCCAAAGATTATTGAGCTGAACCCAATCACCTGGGTCCTCATTTCGTTGATCAGCTAGATTTGGTTCATATAAGTTTCCACTCTTACTATATGGATAACCTTTCACAGCTCTTTCGAAATGTACATTATCAACTAGAGCCCATTCCAGCCCTTCATCAGCTAAAGCAGGAATCATCCGTGGAGAAAAAGCATTTTCGGGTGGAAAAGTTCCTTTAGAATAAGAAACCCCAAAATTATCAAACAATTCTTTTTTGTGAGTTGAAATTTGTGCTCGAATATCGTCATATTCAACTAGACCCATGAGCGGATGATGATAACCAAATCCAATTAAATCAAGACGATAATTGTTTAAAGAGGTTTTGTTTTTTGCCATCGATTTCCATGGATTTTTCCAGCCATTAAAACCTCTTCCTGCTGCCTCAATTTGATTTAAATTTCGAATTAATGAGCCTGTAAGACTAACAGAAGCGCCAAAGTGTTCAAGACCAGCAGCAATCCCTTTATTTACCGCATCACTTGGCCAAGTAGTGTAAGGACCCGTTCTTGAATTATGTATTTCAATAACCGAATAAGAATAGCGACCTGAGCCATCGGTTTGAATAACGTTTTCACCAGGTCGATAGACCGGTTGGTGCATGTGCCATAAAAAAGCGATATAAATAGGAGGATTTGCTGTTTGTTTTACAGGGTTTTCTTTTTCTTGTGCAAAAGATGAATTACTAAAAAAGATTAGGAATGCAAAGGTAACCGATATGATTTTTTTCATAGTAATTAGACGTAATGTGAATAGTGGGCTGAATTAATTGAGCAAAAAGCGCAAAAAATCAACCAAAAAAAGGATAACCAACCAAGTAATAACAGATATATCTGAAATTAAATCCAGTAAACTCAAGTTAACAAAAGCGATTCAATAAGAATAAGGAAATAGAGAAGTTTTTGTTTTGGGATAGAAAAACGCTTCCAAAAAGAAAAAATACCAATATGCAATAAAGTTCATAAATGTAAAAAAGGAACTTGATGCTATAAATCTAATCTGAATCAAAAGTTGTGGAAGCTCATAAATTCAGTAAGTTGATCATTAAAATCGAATTAATTTACATTCGAAATTATACAAGGAATGATGTTTATATTATTTAAGGAATCGAATTAGTGAGAATAACACCTAAATTGCATTTCTAGCAAATATTATTACTTTTTTACTGATTCGAGTGAATAAAGAATCAGAAAGGATAGAACGAATATGGATTGGCTACTCAATCATTAATAGTCTTAATAGGAGTCAAATTATTCGTTAAATACTAACATAACATTGAGATTTCCTCTAAAGGATTCGGTTTTAATTGGAACGTAAATACGAATTAAACAACTAAATCAAATCTTTTCTCCATTGAAAAATTGACTAATTGCTCACCACGTAAGGAAATAATATTTTTTTAGTCACCCTAAAACCTTGTTTTTCAAAAAACGGTTTTGCTAGATAAGAAGCATCTGTATAAATTTTTGAAACGGAAATAGTAGATAGAAGCTCAAATTCAATAATATCATAGAGTTTTTTTGCAATACCTTTTCGATTAAACTCTGGTAATACATATAAAAAATCGATATAACCATCATTTCTGAATGATATAAACCCTGCTTTTTTTTCATCAGAAATAGCAAATATAGTTTTAAGGTTTTTTAATCGCATAGACCAATAATTACTGTCAAAATCTGATGGTGCCCAAGCTTCACATTGTTCGGTTGAATATACCTTTATTCCAATTTCATGTACTGATCTGTAGAAGATAGCATGAAGCTCTTCTAAATCCTCATTTGTAAAGGTTTGAAAGTTTAAACGAGAAGTATCGAATTGCATGAACAAAATTCGTAGGTTTGATAAAATTAAGTAAACCAATTTTCAATTTCATTTTAAAGTAAGAAATTCTATGGAAATAATTGACCTTCGTAGCGATACCGTTACAAAACCTACAACTGAAATGCTACAAGCCATGATTCATGCAGAAGTTGGGGACGATGTGTTCAACGAAGATGCTACTGTTTTAGCTCTAGAAAAAAGAGTTTCAGCAATGTTTGGGAAGGAATCAGGCTTATTTGTTCCATCGGGTACAATGAGTAATCAACTAGCTATAAAAGTATTAACACAAAGTGGTGAAGAAGTCATTATTGATGAAAGTGGTCATATTTTTAATTATGAAGGCACTACAGCTGGCTGGCTTTCAAACGTTCAATTGCGTCCCGTTCTTGGAAAACTTGGAAAGTTAACTCCTGCGCTTATTGAAGCTGCAATAAGACCAAGAAATGATTGGGATCCACATACATCAGTAATTGAAATAGAGAATACTGCAAATAAAGGAGGAGGAACAGCTTATACTCGTCAGGAATTAATAGATATAAAAGTAGTTGCAGAAAAACATCATCTTTTAGTTCATTTAGATGGTGCAAGAATTTGGAACGCAATAACTGCAACTGGCATTGAACCAGAATTTTTTGGAACAATTGCTGAAACCATCTCAGTTTGTTTTAGCAAAGGTTTAGGTGCTCCGGTTGGCTCAATGCTATTAGGCTCAACTGAACGAATTAAAAAAGCAAGAAGATTCCGCAAAATATTGGGTGGAGGAATGCGTCAAGTTGGATTGTTAGCAGCAGCTGCAGATTATGCGATTACCCATAATTGGAAAAAAATGGCAGAAGATCACAGAAAAGCCAAGGAGCTAGCCGAACTGATTCATTCTAGAAATGATATAGAAGTGTCATTAGAAGCAACTCAAACCAATATTGTTATCTTTGAACTTAAAGAAATAATGGCTACTGAATTTATGGAAAAAGCAACAACTGCAGGTTTGAGAGTTGTTCCATTTGGGCCAAAGAAAGTAAGAATCGTTTATCACTTTCAGATTACAGACTCAATGCATAAAAAAGTTTTAGCATTTTTTGAAAATTTCTAAAATTCATTTTGATGGAGTTTCAATGAAACAGATAATCATGTTAAAAATCATTACTTTAAAGACTATGTTAAAATGATTGCTAACAATGCTATTGAATAACAATAGTTCAATTTTTACTGAGCAAAAATTATCTTTTAAAACATTAACTAATTACAATGAAAATTTATGTAGCAGGTCATCGTGGAATGGCTGGATCGGCAACGGTGCGTTCTCTTAAGAAATCGGGATATAATGAAATTATTACCGCAACACGTTCAGAACTAGATTTATTAAATCAACAAGCGGTTAAAAACTTTATTACTGAGCAAAAACCTGATGTCATAATTATTGCGGCAGCCAAAGTGGGAGGGATTTTAGCAAATAATGATTTCCCGTATGAGTTTTTGATGGAAAACTTGATTATTGAAACCAATTTGATTCAAGCGGCAGTTGATCATAATATTGAAAAAGTCATATTTCTTGGCTCATCTTGTATTTATCCAAAATTTGCCGAACAACCGATTCGTGAAGATTCCCTATTAACAGGCCCTTTAGAGCCTACCAATGAATGGTATGCGATTGCAAAAATTGCTGGTGTAAAACTGTGTCAATCTTTGAGAAAAGAATATGGCAAAAACTATTTCTCACTAATGCCTACCAATTTATATGGTCCGTTCGATAATTTTGATCTAAAAACCTCACATGTATTACCAGCGATGATTCGCAAGTTTCATGATGCAAAACTCAATGGGAATACACCAGTAAGGCTTTGGGGTTCAGGAACACCATTACGTGAATTTTTACATGTTGATGATTTAGCTGATGCCATCGTATTTTCAATGAAAGCGGATCATTTAGATGATTATTTATACAATGTTGGTTTCGGATCTGATTTGACCATAAAAGAATTGGCAGAAACAATCCAAAAAACAGTTGCACATGAAGGTGAAATTATTTGGGATAGTTCTAAACCAGATGGAACACCAAAGAAATTAATGGATTCATCAAAATTCAGAAGCCTAGGCTGGAGTCCGAAAATTGATTTAGAAACTGGAATCAAATCAACTTATAAATGGTTTTTGGAACATCAAGATTCATTTAAACAAATTGCTTACTAAAGAAAATTAATCATGTCACAAAAAGTCGGATTAATAACAGGTGATATGTAATCTTTAGTTAAAGATATGATAAAAGGTGATTTAGCATCACTAGAAAAAGAATTAAAATAATATGCAATTTACATCAATTGAAAAACTTGGAAGAGATACTCTTATTTCCACATTTAAACAGGAAGAGCAATTTAAACACAAAGATACAGTTTTCGGAATAGGGGATGATGCTGCAGTACTACGAATTTCAGATTATGAATCAGCTTTATTAAGCTCTGATACATTTGTAGAATCCGTAGATTTCGATTTGGTAATTACACCATTACATCATTTAGGTTATAAATTGACCATTGCTGCAATCAGCGATATTTTTGCAATGAATGGCAAACCAGTTGGAATTACCGTAAATCTTGCAATTCCAAATAAGGTATCATCTGAAATGACTCAAAAGCTATACGAAGGTATTCATTATGCCTGTGACGTTTGTGAGTGCGAATTATTAGGAGGAGATATTAGTGCAACTAGAGGGCCTTTGGTTATTAGTATTTCAGTATTTGGAAAAGTTGAAGCCGAAAAAGTAGTTTATCGTTCAGGTGCTAAAATTGATGATGCCATTTGTGTTACTGGAGATCTAGGCGGCGCTATTGCTGGTTTACGAATTTTACTTAGAGAAAAGTCAGAAATGGAAAATTTAGGTCAAACTGAGTTTCAGCCTGATTTAAAAGAATTTGAGTATGTTGTTAAAAAACAATTGTTACCTCAACCAAGAATGGATTTAATTCAACAATTTGAAGTTTTGTCGATGCTACCAACGGCAATGATTGATATTTCTCAAGGTTTTGTTCACGATGTGAAACAAATTTTGACAGCCTCAGGTGTAGGAGCCAGAATTTATCAAGCTGCATTACCTGTAGCCCATGAAACAAGAAACGTTGCAGACCAAATGGAAATAGATGTTGATAAATATGCCTTGTATGGAGGAGAAGAGTATGAATTGTTATTCACTTTACCTCAAAAAGAAGCAGATCGATTGTTTAAAGTTTTTGATGATTTTAGTGTTGTTGGAAAAGTAAACGATATTTCTGAAGGATTACTTATGCAAACTGGTGAAGGAGAAGAAGTTGATTTAATTAGTATTCAGGATTAAAAACACTCATTTTTCATAATAATCTAAATCGATAAGTATCATTGATAAATAAGCTATACTTGGTTTCCAGAAATGCTATAAATTCGTATTTTATGTAGCTAATTTTAATTAATTAAGCTTATTGAAATACGATTCATACAACAATAGCGTTATAATCGTCCTTTAAATAATCATAACCCCATTTACATGTCAGAAAGTAATCCAAAACCAAAGGATAAAAACTCAACCGATAAACAACCGAAGTTTCCGCCAATCTGGATATATATCATCATTCTTGTTGTTCTCTTAGGTCTTCAATTTATGTATTTTCAACCAGAAAGTGCCAATAGAATTGATTATTCAACCTTTTTAAAAGAAGTTAAAAATGGAAATGTTAAAAAAGTAATCATAAAAAATGGGATTTATATAGTTGGTGAATATAAAGATGAAGCTATTGGAAGTGGCGCTGTTCGTTTACCTGAAACTAAAGATAATGGCATAACAGAAAGAAAAAAGCCTATAAACTCGTTTTCAACAACTATGGTAGCTGGAGATAATATCCGCGAATTGCTTGAAGAAAATAAAGTTGAATTTGATGCTAGAATTGAAGAAAACTGGATGAATGGAGTTTTCTCATGGTTGTTGCCAATTGGTTTGATAGTAATTTTCTGGCTTTTCATTTTTAAAAGAATGAATCCTGGTCAACAAGTTTTAAATATTGGGAAAAACAAAGCTGCTCTTTATGATAAACAAGGGGAGAATAAAGTAACCTTTAAAGATGTTGCAGGGTTAAATGAAGCCAAAGAAGAGATCGAAGAAATTGTAGAATTTTTGAAATATCCTGAAAAATTCACCAAATTAGGTGGCGCAATTCCAAAAGGTGTTCTTTTAGTCGGTCCTCCTGGAACGGGTAAAACCTTAATGGCAAAAGCAACTGCTGGGGAAGCCGATGTGCCATTTTTTAGTCTAAGTGGTTCTGATTTCGTTGAAATGTTCGTTGGCGTTGGAGCCGCTCGTGTTCGTGACTTATTCAAACAAGCAAAAGAAAAAGCCCCCTGCATTATTTTTATTGATGAGATTGATGCTGTTGGTCGCTCAAGAGGTAAAGGTATGATGATGGGAGCTAATGATGAGCGTGAAAATACTCTCAATCAGTTACTTGCTGAAATGGATGGCTTTAACTCTGAAAAAGGAGTTATTATGATGGCCGCAACAAACAGACCTGATGTTTTAGACTCAGCATTACTTAGACCTGGTCGTTTTGATCGTCAAATTTTAATTGATAAACCCGATTTGGTCGGTCGTGTGGATGTTCTGAAAGTGCACACCAAAAAAATTAAGATGTCCGAGCTAGTTGATTTAAAAGTATTAGCTTCACAAACACCTGGATTTGCTGGTGCAGAATTAGCAAACTTGTGTAATGAAGCGGCCTTATTAGCAGCAAGAAATGCTAAAGAAAGCGTAGAAATGGTTGATTTTCAAAACGCCATTGAACGTGTAATTGCTGGATTAGAAAAGAAGAACAAAATTATTAGTCCAGAGGAACGCGAAATTGTTGCTTATCATGAATCGGGTCACGCAATTGTAGGATGGTTCCTAGAACATACCGATCCAGTTTTAAAAGTATCAATAGTACCAAGAGGTTTATCTGCATTAGGTTATACCTTGCAAACTCCATTGGAAGATCGTTTCTTGATGACCAAGGAAGAGCTAAACGATAAAATTTGTGCTTTATTAGGTGGTCGAGTTGCTGAGGAAATCATTTTCGGAAAAATCTCAACTGGTGCACAAAATGATCTAGAGAGAATTACCAATATGGCTTTTGCTATGGTTGCAGTTTATGGAATGAGTGATGAATTAGGATACATTTCGTATTACGATTCACAAAATCCTGAAGGCAGTTTCGGAATTAATAAAAAATATTCTGACGTTACCTCTCAGAATATTGATATTGCCATGAAAAAAATAATTGATGAAGCAAGAGTTAGAACAAAAGCCTTGTTGAATGAGCATAAAGATAAATTGGAGAACATGGCCAAAACTCTACTTGAGAAAGAAAAATTAGATCCAGTAGATTTGCTAAAACTTTTAGGAGAAAGACCACATGGTAAATATCCCGTCTCATTAGATGAATTAGCTGAGCAAGTAAATATTAATGGAACTCAGAAAACAGAAGCGAAATCTGAAACAAAACCAGATTCTGATTCAAGTTCTGAATCTATTTAGTCGTTAAAACTCAATTTAAAAGCCGCTTATGCGGCTTTTTCTTTTTGATAAACCAACAAGTAAATTTCAGAAAAATGAAAATTGTTAATTAATTGACAAAGTAAACATCGTATCAAAATCAAAATAGGGTTCTTTAAAAATGAATTCGATGAAACTCTATTTCTCAAATTCAAAAATTAGTCAAGAATAAAGTATTAGGATAATAAAAACAATAGTATAGGGCAATTTTTCTAAGCGTTAAAACTAAAGGATTAAACAAAAAGATGGGTATTTCCAGGGTTTCTTAATATTGGCTTAACATTGGAATAATGGTTTGTTAACATAGAACTAACTTAAGCGACATGTTACTGTTATAGATTTGGGGCATCTTAAAAACTAAAAGTAATCTCGTGAAGAACACAATAAAATACATCTCACTCATCATAATTGTTCTTTCCTTTTTCGCATCTCACACAAACGCACAATCAAAATCGAAAGTTACAGGTACTGTTTACGACTCAGAAACTGGAGAATCCTTAATTGGAGTAAACGTATCTATAGAAGGAACATTCATAGGCTCAGCAACAGACATTGACGGAAACTTTGTTATCGTTAATGTAGCACCAGGCACATACACAATAAAAGCATCGTACGTGTCTTATTCTGATAAACGTATTGAAGGCGTTGTAGTTGAAGAAGGTAAAACAATTAATTTGCGTTTCGACTTAAGTCCCGAATCATTTGGCTTAGAAGAAGTAACAGTAACTGCTGAGGCTTTAAAAAATTCAGATGCAGCTTTGCTTTCCATTCAAAGAAAAGCAATTGGTATGCAAGATGGAATTTCTGCTCAAATGATTTCAAACTCGGGAAGCGGTGATGCAGCAGGTGCAATGACAAAAGTAGTTGGCGCATCAGTTGTAGGTGGTAAATACGTTTTTGTTCGTGGTTTGGGAGATCGTTATACGAGTACTCAACTAAATGGATTAGAACTACCAACATCAGATCCAGATAAAAAGTCGTTTCAATTGGATTTATTCCCAGCTGGATTATTAGACAATATTACTACACTAAAAACTTTTACCCCTGATAAACCTGGAAACTTTTCGGGTGGATTGGTAAATGTTAGTACCAAAGGCATTCCTGATAATGTATTTGTTAGCATATCAACTAAAATGGGTTATAATTCTCAGGCAACTTTTCAGGATTTGTTGCTCGGTGAGCGCGGTAAGCAAGATTGGATTGGCTTTGATGGAGGATTTAGAGCCGCACCAGATTTAGTGACAAACACCTCAAATAGTGAATTTCCAAGTGCAACTCAAGCAAGGTTTAATGTTGGAAAAGCGGATACCTTAAATTTATTAGCAAATTCTCTATCCTCAACTTTTTTACCACAAAAAAGAGAGGCAATGCCTAATCAGTCTTACTCCATTAGTTTGGGAAACAGACATTTATTATTTAAAGACTTAACATTTGGTTATTCTGCAAGTTATTCTTATGGAATGACCTTTAGTGGTTATCAAAACGGTGAAAATTCACGTTTTAATTTGCAAGGCAATATAAATGAAGTGGGTTCATTATTTCCAATTCAAGTGTTGAACGATCAAAAAGGTTCGCAAAATGTTGATTGGGGTGGATTAATAACAGCTGGTATTATTGCTGGTCAACATAGTAAGATCAATTTTTCTTATTTAAGAACTCAAAGTGCCGAAAATACAGGTCGTTATCTGAATGGATTTTGGGAGCAGTTTAACTCAGACGATGTAGAATTACGTTCTAGAGTAAATCAATTTATTGAACGCAACTTAGATTCTTACCAACTTTCGGGAAAACATAATTTTGCATTTCTAAATAATATACAGCTTGAATGGAATTCAGCGATACAAAGTAATGGTCAAGATCAGCCAGATTTGCGTTTCATCTCTTCTGATGCTCGTTATGTAAGAGATTTTACATCAGGATTAGTAGTCGATACTTTGCTTGGAAACGATAATTCCCAACATCCTCGTCCTGCTCGTTTTTTCAGAGATTTAGAAGAAACTAAACGTTCTGGAACAGTTGATTTAACGCTGCCTTTTTCATTTAGTGGCTTACAATTTAAAGCAAAAACGGGTTATTTAATGGAACAGACTGAGCGCTATTTTACCGAACGCCGCTATGAATATCTACAGGGAAATGGCTTTTTTTTGAATCAATTTGACACAGAAGAAGCTTTCTTGAGTCAACGAGGTATTCTTGGTTATGATAGCCGAAATCGTCCCCAAATCGGAAATTACTTAACTTCTGCAACCACAGAAAGAAGTAGTTATGATGCTGAACAATCTATTTCTGCTAGTTACGGTATGTTGGAAATGTCTTATGGTGACATTAAAGTTGTAACTGGTGCACGTTTTGAATCAACAAATCTTGAAACTATT
>CAZNTR010000081.1:0-17363 GCA_964575925.1 uncultured Chitinophagales bacterium | reverse complement strand
ACAAATCCATGTGTTCCACCAGAAAATCTACCATCAGTAATTAAGGCAACAGATTTCCCTAAACCTGCTCCCATTATTGCTGAAGTTGGTTTTAACATTTCTGGCATTCCAGGCCCACCCTTTGGACCTTCGTAGCGAATAACAACTACGTCACCAGCTTTAACTTCTTGATTAATAATACCGGCATTTGCAGCATATTCTCCTTCATATACTTTGGCTGTTCCTTTAAAAACTTCGCCTTCTTTTCCAGTTATTTTTGCTACAGAACCTTCAGCTGCAAGATTTCCATATAATATTTGAATATGCCCACTAGATTTTAAAGGTGATTCAATTGTATGAATTACATCTTGATCTTGAATTAACGAAGGAACATTTTCTAAGTTTTCAGCTACTGTTTTACCTGTACAGGTTATACAATCACCATGAATAAATCCTTTTTCAAATAGATATTTCATAACTGCAGGAACTCCTCCAATTCGATAAATATCTTCCATGTAATAAGCGCCACTTGGTTTTAAATCAGCTATTAATGGAGTTTTATCACTAATGGCTTGAATATCGTTAAGAGTGAAAGGCAAGTTTGCAGTTTTTGCAATGGCCATGTAATGCAACACGGCATTCGTTGAACCTCCAAGAGCCATTACAACTGTTATAGCATTTTCTAAAGATTTTTTAGTAACAATATCTAGAGGCTTGATATCATTTTCAAGTAAAATACGAATTGCTTTGCCTATTTCATGAGCCTCGTCTTGTTTATCTGTACTTCTTGCAGGATTAGATGATGAATAGGGAAGTGATAATCCTAAAGCTTCAATAGATGATGACATCGTATTTGCAGTGTACATTCCACCACAAGCACCCGCATCAGGACAAGCATTTTCTATAATTCCTTCAAAAACTTCTTGCGAAATTTTTCCAGCTGTTACCTCTCCAAGTGCTTCAAAAGCAGATACCACATCTAATTTTCTCCCCTTATAGGAGCCTGATGCAATTGTTCCTCCATACATCATAATGGATGGGCGATTTAGTCTACACATAGCCATTACTGAACCTGGCATATTTTTATCACAACCAACTATCGCAACTAAGGCATCATAAGCTTGTGCTTGCATGACTGTTTCCATAGAATCGGCGATTATTTCTCTAGATGGTAAAGAATAGCGCATACCCGGTGTGCCCATAGAAATCCCGTCACTGACTCCAATTGTGTGAAAAATTAAACCAACTAATTCTTGTTGATTAACTGATTGTTTGATTAAGGTAGCCAACCCATTTAAGTGCATATTACAGGGATTCCCATCATAACCAGTACTTGCAATTCCAATTTGTGCTTTTTGTAAATCTTTACGAGTTAAGCCAATTGCATGAAGCATAGCCTGAGCCGCAGGTTGTGTTGGGTCTTGTGTGACTTGTTTACTGTATTTATTTAATTCCATGGTTGTTTTTTGATAAAAAAAAAGCCTTTCTCATTTTCGGAGAAAGGCTGGTTTACGTTATAAATCCTATTTATACCTTTCTCACCTCGTAGTGCTAATGAGCACGAGTACGTTAATCACGAGAAGAAGAAGGTTAGATATTAACATGGTATATTACCGTTAGCCAATTAAATTCTGACATAATTTAACTGAAAAAATTTAAATAGCAATACGTTAATTTGATTTTTTTAACACAAAATTGAAAATATATAATTTGTAAGTCATTGATTCACCGTGAGATTTGTTGTTAAATAGCCAGAAAAGCGCTTACAAATCGGAGTGCCTAATATCCTTAGAGGTTTATTTTTTTTAATATTTTTTTTCATAATTATTCCAAACACTACCTTATCAAATTCGCTTGGCTTTATATTCCTAAAAATATTAAATAGAGGTATGGGTTTCTATGTTTTGCGAATAGCGTATGTATTTAGATGGAAACCAAGAAAATTAAAAATTGGACAATAAATGGATTCAACGTATGAAAAAAAAATCTTTAGTACAGTTTTTATTCAAAATAAACGACTTTAGATCATCCTTTTATTCAGATTGTTAGTGAATTAAATGATAAGCTAAACCTGCTGCATCATAAAACCCGCTCATTACCAGATATACGCTTACAAAAAGAAGAACAACAATTAAATAGGGTACTGTTGTTTTGAAATGATCTTTAAAACTTGTTTTTTTCCCTGCGGAAAATACATCATTACAAGCTAAAATGAACGAAATAACAATTACAAAGAGATAAAGCAAATAAAAAGTACCCATCCAAATTCCACCCAAATCATTAAAAAAAGCATTTACAATAATTATTGCGATAAAAAAATTAAGTACTTGTGGCCAAAGAATTAAGGTTGCTGGTTGCATTATACTTTTGAACTCTTTAAATCCAGCAAATAACCAAAAAACTTGAATCATAATAAGTAAAAAGTGATGAATAAAACCAAAAAAGAATAGCCCAAGTAAATTGTGCGTCCAAAACTCCATGTAAGGGAAGTAGTCGGCTATAACTTCAATACTATCATCAGTGAGTATATAGTTAAAGAGTAATATTGATAAGGTTCCGGTTAAAACAGATTGGGTAATTGCAGCAATAAGAGAAGATAGCCTAAATCTAACTCTATTCTCCATTATGTCAGTTGCGAAAAAACCATGCGCAAAAAAGTATCTAGATATTGATTTTCTAAAATTGGGATCAATGGAGAAGTGCAAGCCAAAAACAAGAACACAAAGCCAAAACATCATTACTAGATAATCTGGATTATTTGGTTTTTCAGACTTCTTTTCAATTGATATAATATGACCAGGATATTTTATAAAATTAACAATCTCTTGCTCTTGTTTATTTCTAAAACTACTGTTTAATACTAGATCAGACGGGAGAAATATAATTCTTCCTTTAGCTCCATTTACTAAATTTTGAAGTTGTCTATTAGTGATTATCGTGTCTTTATCAGCATAAAGAACGGCTTTAATTCGCTTTTCATTATAAATGGGAAATTTTTTTTCTGCATGACTAAGTACAAACCAAGGAATTTGATCTGGAATTTTATTTTCACTAGTTTCTTTTTGAACATAAAAGAGCGGGAGTGGAAATAAAGTAGCCATTGAGGTGTAGAATGCGACTAATTCCTTTGACATTTCTTCAGAATACACTTGCCCTGTAGTAAATAATCCCACTTGTCTAACTCGATTATAATCTTTCAAATAAAATGAATAGTCGTAGAGTTGCATTTCAATTTGTGGCGCAGTTGCCATTAATCTGCTAAGCGTTAAATGCTTTATGGGAAGCATAATTGAAACTTCAAAATCGAATTGATTAAGAAGTTCAAGAATATGAACAGGAGGGAGTTGCTCCAAATGAATTGATGAATATCCAGTTTTTTGGAAAGTAATGAGTTCCCTTCTAGCGGCAATAATATCATCGGGATAGTTCCAAATAACACCAAATTGTGAAACAAATAAACTATCCATTGTTTCAGCCTCAAGTTTAGTAGTCGGAGAATGAAATAAGAGACTAATTAATAAAAAAAATAACACGTTAGATTAGAGCTATATCATTTAAAGGGATTTCCCTTGTTTCTTTGAAACTACTAAGTACGATATTGGAGCGTGTTCGTTTTACGCCATTCCAAGATTGGATTTTTGAAAGTAAACGCTCTAATGAACCCGTATTTTGGGTTCTAATTTTAAGAATATGACTACCATCACCAGTAATTGAATGAACCTCCTGTATTTCTTCTTCTAAAACAGCGGTTTCAACAAAAGATTGATATAAAACAGAACTATCCACTTCAACAAAGATAAAAGCCGTAATATCTAGATGAAATTTCTTCGCATTCAAAACGGCGTAATAACCCTCAATTAGGTTTTTGTCTTCTAATTTTCGCATTCTTTCTGAAACTGAAGGAACACTTAGATCAACCATTTCGGCTAATTTATTACGCTGTGTTCTTCCATTATGTTGAAGCTTAGTCAACATTTGAATATCTATATCGTCAATATGATTGCTCATTATCGGTTACTTTCGAGTGATTTGCATAAATAATTTAAGTAACAAAGATAATTCATTAAATTAATTAAAGCACGTAAAGATTTGTTACTCTTTCATTTTTAAGAATTAAAAATAGCAGTCTCTTTAGTAAGTCTTTTTTTTTACATCGTTTTTTAGTTATCAAAAAAAGATAAATATTGATTTTCGTTGAGATTACATAACTCAGAATCGTATCTTTGGCGGAATTTATTATTTAAACACACACACTTTATGTTAGATATAGCATTTATTAGAGAACAACCTGATTTGGTAAAAGCAGGAATGATTCAAAAAAAAGAAACCAAAATAGAATTGGTTGATGAAGTTTTAGATTTAGACACTCGTTGGAGAAAATCGACGTATGAATTAGATGAAATGCGTGCTTCAAATAATGCAAAATCGAAAATGGTTGGTCAATTGATGGGGCAGGGCAAAAAGGAAGAAGCACAGGCTGTTATTAGAGAAACTGCTGATATAAAAGAAAAGATTAAAGAACTAGAACAGTTAGAACAAAGTTTATTGGAACAAAGAAATAACTTGTTATTATTTATTCCGAATGTGCCACATCCAAGTGTTCCTGTAGGTAAAACTGAAAATGATAATGTGGTTCATGCTACTTGGGGTGAAATTATACCTAAAGAATGGAGAAGAGCTCATTGGGATATTATTTCAGAATTCAAATGGGTTGATTTTGATCGCGGTTCTAAAGTAACAGGAGCGGGTTTTCCTTTTTATATTGGTGCTGGTGCGCGTTTACAACGAGCCTTAATTAACTTTTTCCTTGATGAAGCAATTGCCGCTGGTTATACCGAAGTTCAGCCTCCATATTTTGTAAATGAAGACTCAGCTCGTGGCACAGGTCAAATTCCTGATAAAGAGGATATGATGTACACAATGCCAAGAGACGGATTTTTTGCAATTCCAACAGCAGAAGTCCCAGTTACGAATTTCTACAGAAAAGAAATTATTGCTGAACAAGATTTACCTGTAAAAATGGCTGCTTATACTCCATGTTGGAGACGTGAAGCTGGTTCTTATGGAAAAGATGTTAGAGGTTTAAACCGTTTACATCAATTTGATAAAGTGGAATTGGTAAAGTTTGTTCATCCTGAAACTTCTTACAATGAATTAGAAGATTTACGCCAAGATGCAGAAAATTTACTTCAAAAATTGGGTTTGGCTTATCGAACTTTATTAATGTGTACAGGCGATATGGGTTTTACTCAAACAAAAAAATATGATTTAGAAGTTTGGAGTCCAGGACAGGAGAGATGGCTTGAAGTTAGTTCTTGTTCTAATTTTGAATCGTTTCAAGCTAGAAGAATGCAACTCAGATTCAAAGAAAAAGAAGGAAAAGTTGAAATTCTTCACACTTTAAATGGTTCCGGTCTTGCATTACCTCGTGTAGTTGCGGCAATTTTGGAAACATACCAAGAAGAAAGTGGAAAAGTATGCGTGCCTGATGTTTTAAAACCTTATATCGGTCGTGACTATTTGTAAGAATTTGAATTATGAGCTTAGCCCAAAAAAAGTAGGTTAAAAACTATTCGGCGAATTCGTAGTATTTGGAAGGGTTTAAACCTAAAGAATTGTCTTTTTGGAGTGGACTCAACATTCAGAATGGGAATTACATAATTATAGTCTAAGGGCATTATTTTCAAAACTATCGGATAAAAGCCAAGCTGCTTACCACGAAAAAAGTTGATCGTTGTCTAATGCTAATGAAAATGCTTCACCTATTGCATCTGGGTGACATAAAATAAGTGCAACCAATTGTTTTTTAGAACGTTGAATTTAAAATCGTTTAAGAAGATGCAAGCTCACTGAAATGAAAAAAAAGTGTTAAATCAAGAAATAGTTTATTTAGAGGAATACCTTAAATCTACAATGATTTCAAAGAGTTTAGTTGTTGAATAATGTGTGTTTGTTATAAAAAAATAACTTCGGGTTTTACTATTGATTCATAATACTGTTAGTTAAGGTAATTAAAATTGCCATTTAGGTTTCAACTTTTGGAATCTATTTTTAGCAATTAGAAGCTATAAGTGATTTTTATTTGTACAGTTTTCTTATTTAAGGTAATCAATAAAAGAGATTAAAATATATACAATTCGTGGACTTGTGAACGTTTCTTACCTAAAAATTTGAGAAAAACTCGGAATTAGCTAAAATATTCTTCAATATCACTGAGCATAATTCCATGGTGTTCAAGTGATTCTAACCGCACAATTAAGTCAATTGAATATTCAGATTTTAAAGAAGCTTGAATTTGAACGGTGTCTTCGAATGACTCTTTTTCGATAGTTAATGACGAATTTGAATGGAAAAGTTTTTGAATCAGATTTGTTTGACTATAATCGTAGGTTAGTTTAAATCGAATTCTTTTTTCAATTGGTTTTATAGTGCAGAGATCAAGGACTTTTTCAATCGATTCTCTGTAAGCATCAATTAAACCCTTTTTACCCAATTTTGTACCACCAAAGTAACGAATAACAATAGCACAACAATTCGTTAACTCCTTTCTTTTTAAAACATTAAGCATTGGAACACCAGCTGTTCCACCTGGTTCACCGTCGTCGGAAGCAAACTCTTGAACTGATTCAGCACCAATTCGATAAGCTAAACAATGATGATTCGCTTTTGGATGTAATTCACGAGCCATTTTTTGAAAATGATGAGCATCAGTAACTGAATAACAAGGATAGACTTGTGCAATAAACTCAGAACTTAGAATCGAGAAAGAAAAAGATTGTTCACTTGAAATACTATTCATAGTCCCTAAATTTATTGAAAGATGTGAACTAGTACTAAAAAATACTAGTAATGCAACTCCGATTTGAAAGAATTCAAATTTAAATCGATAAACTCAAAGTGTTAATCAATACGATTTTAATAAAACCTTATAATTGAGAATAATCAAAGTTCGAAATAAGAATGATCACAAAATTTCAAACATTCAATAAGTACAAACTGAAAAATCGTAAATAAATTAAAGTGAAACCAAAGGCTCTAATACGTCAAATCTAGAATTTAATTCCCAATGGGGTAAAAAATTGCAATTCTTTGTTTTAAATCGCTTTGTGGAACCAATATTATTAAGATAATTTTCGTTTCGTAGATTTTTGGGAGAGTTAGTGAGACCAAAGGCTCTTAGAAGATGGTACCGTGATTTTTTATCAATATTAGTATATAATTGAACACTAGTTTAAAATAATTTCACAAATAGTCTAAATAAGCAAAAATGATTGTTAATAAAAAGTTTACATGGATAGTGTAAAAGGTGAAACATTACTTCAACTCAAGCTCAATTTGTCTGTAAATGCAATAGCTATTGATTTTCATATTCTTACATTTTGAGTTTGATTATTTTTAAAACAGCATAAAAGTTGCGATAAATTTTTACTTATAAGTCGTAAAAAAGCCTTTCCAGAGATAAAACGTCCAAAAACTATCTAAAAAATATTAAAATCAAAGTTTTTTTTAAAATATATATGAGATAATTTTCTCAATCTGAAAAAAAATAATGAAAAAAATCTCAATTGCAAAAGTAGGCATTAAACTTTAAAAAGCGCTTTTTTGACAAAAATAGTAAGCACTAAACCTAAGCTTACTTTTTTTATGAAATCTTTCACAACAAAATTTATATTATTTCCAAAGATTATCAGTAAAAAATAATGGTGTAAGCAAGGGTTTAGGCATCAATAAATCAGTTAAATACTTGCAAATACTTAATTTTTTTCGCTTATTTGGTAAAATAACCATATCAACCTGTTTTAGTTTGGCAACTAATCAACCCCGTTTTTAAGGAAAGGAATATTGCAATGCAAACATTTCAAGCTCTTGATAAATCTGCATGTGGAGTAGGCTTTTTAGCTAGCAGAAAAAATATATTTAGTCACGCACAATTAGAATTAGGGCTACATGCACTTCGTTGCGTTGAACATCGTGGAGCCTGTGCCGCAGATCAATTAACTGGTGATGGTGCAGGGATTATGACTGATATTCCATTCGAACTTTTTGGAATTGAAAGAAATACTTCAGCAGTTGCAACTTTATTTGTTCCAACAACCCCTCATAAACAACGGCAATCACTTAAGATATTCGAAGAAATATTTCATTTCTATGGAATGGAAATCATTAAGTATCGCGATGTTCCCACAAATCCTTCAGTATTAGGTGAAGAGGCAAAAGCTACCCTTCCCGTAATTATTCAAGCTTTTATTAAACGTCCAGTTCACTGTAGAACAGATTTGTCTTATGATAAATTATTGTTTACTGCAAAACAACAAGTTCGTTTAAAAGTGAAAGAAGCTGGTTTCCAAACTGAGTTTTTCTTTGTTTCATTATCCCCTAAAACGATTGTTTATAAAGCACTTACTAAATCAAATGCACTAGATCAGTTTTATCTTGATTTAAAAAATCCACGTTTTAAAACGCGTTTCGTTTTATTTCATAGACGTTTTTCAACAAATACAAAAACATCTTGGGATAAAGCACAGCCATTTCGGTTAATTGCTCATAATGGTGAAATTAATACTATTCAAGGGAATAGATCTTGGGCAATTGCGCGTGAAAAATCACTTGGTGTACAAAAAGATGAATTGTTATCACGTGAAGGTATCTCTGATTCAGGTTCATTAAATGAAATGGTTGAAAGCTTGCGTTACAGAAGTGGTATTCCCCATGTCGAAGATGCTCTTTCTATTATGATGCCTCCAGCCGATCAACAAAATGAATTTTATAAATTCTGGTCACGTTCTGTAGAACCTTGGGATGGTCCAGCATTTATTACCTACTCAGAAGGAAATCGTATTGGTGCTCGCTTAGATAGAAACGGATTCAGACCATGCCGTTGGGCAATTACGGATAATCATTTTTTTTTATCATCAGAGGCTGGTGTTTTTGATTTAAATGAAAAATTAATTCACGCAAAAGGAACCTTAAATGCTGGTCATGGAGTGTCTGTTGATTTAAATACTGGTGAATTATTATTCAGAGATCCATCACATTCGGTTGAAAATCAATCATTTAAATATGATGCAAGAGTTCAGAAAATTAAAACACTTAATGTGCAAGAACCAAGTGAATTAGAAAAGAAAAAAGCTGTTTTTGCATTTACTGATGAGGAGTTAAAATTAGTTTTATATCCAATGGCATTAACAGGAAAAGAATCTATTGGTTCCATGGGAGATACCGCAAGAATTGCTATTTTCTCTGATCAGCCTCGTTCATTCTTCGATTTCTTTTATCAGAATTTTGCTCAAGTAACGAATCCTCCATTAGATTATCTACGAGAAAAAATGGTAACGGATTTAACCACTTATTTAGGTAAAAAACCGAATATTTTTGAACCGAAAGAGTTGATTCCAATATCTCCAGGACTTGAGTTAGATAGTCCCGTTTTATCGTTAGGGCAAATGGAGTATTTAAAAAAGTTAATGAACGTACCTGATGAGCAAACAGGTGTTCGCCCAATTGTATTTGACACAACGTTTATTAGAAATCATGGTGTTGTAGGTTTAAAAGATCGCATCAAAGATTTGGAAAAACAAGCAGTTGCTGCTACTGAAAGTGGAATGACTTGCATTATTTTATCAGATGAAAATGCAAGTTTTGAGCGGCCTGCAATTCCATCTTTAATTGCTCTTAGAGCTGTAGTTACCGCATTAAATAATGCTGGTTTACGTTTGGATACTTCAATTGTAGTGCATTCTGGTGAAATTAAAAGTACACATCACGTTGCATGTATTATTGGTTTTGGCGCAAATGCAGTTTGTCCTTATTTATCATTAGAAATCGCTCGTTTTGAAGAGGACAGAAAGCTAAAAACACTAGATGCAGAAAAGCGAGAATCCAATTTGATAAAATCTTTAGAGGGTGGATTGTTGAAAATAATGTCAAAAGTGGGAATTTCTGTTGTACGAAGTTATCAATCGGCGAAACCGTTTGCCATTATTGGGCTTGGAAATAAATTGGTAAAGAAGTTTTTTAATGGGGCCACTAGTCCAATAGGTGGTTATGAATTAGAACATATTGTTGAACAGCTTATTAAAGTATCAGGTCTTGCTCAAGAAGCGTTTGACTCAAATAATTTACCACTCAAAACATACCAATTTAAAGAGCATAATAAAGGTCTATTAGGTGAAAAGCACTCAATGACCAATACTCGTTCAAAATTGATACATGAATTAGTACATGAAACTGGATTTTCATTAAAAAGTACAGAATTATTCGAAGCCTATTTAAAAATAGGGTTAGATGATGAGCCAATAAATCCACGACATTTATTTGATGTGAAAAACAGCGAAAAACCTGTTTCAAAAGATGAGGTTGAACCAATTGAGGCAATAACAAAACGATTTGGTTCTGGAGCAATGTCTTTTGGAGCTATTTCTGCTGAATCACAACGTGATATTATCGAAGCCATGAAAGAAATGGGCGGAAGAAGTAATTCAGGTGAAGGTGGAGAAAACCCTTTTTATTATTCTGATGGAATTTCTGCTAGTATAAAACAAGTAGCCTCAGGTCGTTTTGGCGTGACTGCAGAATATTTAGTTTCAGGTGATGAGGTTCAGATTAAAGTTGCTCAAGGTGCAAAGCCAGGTGAAGGAGGACAGCTTATGGGAATCAAAGTAGATGAATTTATTGCACGAGCAAGGCACGCAAACGTGGGCGTCGATTTAATATCACCGCCACCATTGCACGATATTTATTCTATTGAAGATTTAAAGCAATTAATCTATGAGTTGAAACAAGTTAAACCTGGAATGAAAGTCGGAGTTAAACTTGTTGCAGGAGTTCATATTGGAACCGTTGCGGTTGGTGTAGCAAAAGCCGGTGCTGATGTTATTCATGTTTCTGGTGGTGATGGTGGAACGGGAGCTGCTTCCTTGAGTTCGATGAAACATGCTGGAATGCCATGGGAGTTTGGTCTTTTCGAAGTGCATCAAACATTAATTAATAACAACTTACGTAAAAATGTTATCCTAAGAACTGATGGTGGTCTTTCAACTGGAAAAGACATTATAATGGCTACATTATTAGGAGCTGACGAATACGATTTCGGTAAACTTCTTCTAGTTGCTGAAGGATGTGTAATGGCTAGAATTTGTGAAAAAAATACTTGTCCAACAGGAATTGCAACACATGATCCAAAGTTCAAAGCAAAATATAAAGGCACAAAAGATGGTGTAATAAATGTCTGTAAATATATTGCAGAAGATGTTCGTCGTAATCTAGCTTTAATGGGTTTTACTTCGTTAAAAGATATTATTGGGCGAAATGATTTATTGACAGTTAATGAAAAAACAATAGAATTAATCAGAAATAGAAATTTAGATTTAAGTTATTTCTTTGATGCTCCTGTGCCCAAAACAGTTCAAAGAACTGATTTATTCAATGATGGAATTAGCCCTTTAAATCAACAATTGGTTCATACGGTTAAACCATTTATTCAAAATAATGAAAAATTTGAAGGTTCATTTGATATCTATTCAACAGATAGAGCGGTTTTATCTACTTTATCCGGTTATTTGGCAAAACGCAGAAGTGAACGTCGTTTAGCTGAAATAAAAGGAGAGGAACAGCCGACTAAACCATACACAGAACAAATCAAATTGACTTTTAACGGAAGTGCGGGGCAAGGTTTTGGTGTGTTTATGGTAAATAACATCGATGTAAAACTTTACGGCGAAGCCAATGATTCTGTTTGTAAAGCAATGTCAGGTGGAAAAGTAACAATAACTCCATCTTTGGAAGCTACTTATAATCCTTCACACTCTGCGATTATTGGAAATTGTGCTTTATACGGCGCAACAGGTGGGACTTTGTTTGTACATGGTCAGGCTGGTGATCGTTTCGCAGTGAGAAACTCGGGTGCAACTGCCGTAGTCGAAGGCGTAGGCTTACATGCTTGTGAATACATGACTAACGGAAGGGTTGTTGTTCTTGGGCAAGCTTATCACAATATTGGAGCAGGTATGACAGGTGGCGAGTTGTACCTGTATGGAGATCCAGGTAGTTATATCAACAAAGAATATATCTCTGAATACCACATTTCAGATGAAAATTATCAGCAGTTATATGTTCTTTTAGACGATTACCAAAAAGAAACCAATTCTTCTAAAGCAAAATATATTTTGAAAGATTGGGAAGCAGCTAAATCGGAATTCAAATTGTATGTTCCATTAGGAATGTTACATTCTAATTATTCCGAAGTACCAGTAGTATAAATAATTTATAAAGTATGAGCCTACTCTGAATTGTAATTTACCGCAAAATAATCGTTGATTTTGTTTAGTATAAACTAAAAAATCGAATTATGAAGTGGACTCAAGTTTTGTAAATTAAAAAAAGCTCCAAATTGGGGCTTTTTTTAATTGGAGTTATCCCTTGTGTTCTTTTTGTTTTTTCTAATCCGAGGTTCTTGGCGGTTAAGGCGTTCCTTGTTTTTATCACGATTTTGCATTCTAACCATGTGATTAGATCTCATTTCCATCATTTTTCGCAGTCTTTTTCGTTGTGATTCATTTGAAATTTGATAGAGTTTACGGATGCGATAGAATGTCTGCGATTCCATTTTCGCATGCATAAATGCGATTTCATTAATTAGAGAATCAACAAAGGTTTTTTCAAGTGAATCAGATTGGGCATAATGCAATAAATCGTTGCGGTGTTTCATCATTTGAAGCTGATCTAGCCGCTGTTCATCACTTGGTCTAAACTCTTCATTGAGTAGCATTTTTTGATCATCGGATAAATTTAAACGGTTTCCTAATTGAAAAACTGGATCAGAAGGCAGTTCAGGAGTTATCGGTCTATTTAGAAATAAAAAAATAAACCCAGCTATTAAGCTGATATTCAAAAAGGATAAAATTCCGGTCAAAATAATCCAAAAGCGTTTTGATTCAAACATGAGGTTTTATTCATTTAAAGTAAGTAGAGTTGACCAATCAGCATCGGTGGTGTATAGAGAATCGATAAGTTCAGTTTGATTCTTTTCTTGTGAATAATTCCAACTATACCATAAAACAGCTCCATTTAAACTACTTAAAAGTATTGCGGCTGCAACGGTCATTCGTTTTAAACTAAAAATAGTAGTAGAATAATTTTTTCTTGCTCCAATTACTTTTTCAGTTATATCCGGAATTTCAATACTATCCAATTTTCTACTCAAAGATTGAGTAATTAAATCAAATTTCATGTTATTAAGTGGTTTCATAATGAAATTCTCCTAATGATTTTCTCAGTTTCAATTTTGCACGAGATAAAAGAGCTTCAATGGCTTTCACAGAAACGTCCATTATTGAAGCTGTTTCTTGGTAGGTATGACCATTCAAATAGATCAAAGAAAAGGCTAAACGCTGATTTTCTGGTAGTTTTTCGATGTTTAACTGAAGTGCTTTGCTTAATTCATCATTTTCTATTTTTTTTGAAATGGATGCAGAAGGGTCAGGAATGGCAATCGGTTCTTCACTTTCAGTTGCAAAAATAGATTTTAAAACAGCAAAACGTTTTTTCCGTTTACAAGCTCGCAAATGTTGAAGACTTCTATTGACAGCTATTCTAAAAAGCCACGTTTTTAAGCTAGAATCGCTTTGGAAATCACGAATGTGTACTAAAGCATCCATAAAAGTTTCCTGAGTTAAATCTTCTGCATCCATTTCATTAAAAACAATTTTTAAAATAACTCGAAAAACATCATGCTGATAAGTTTGAATGAAAAACCGAGTAGCTTTTTCATCTTGATTTCGTAATTCTTCAACTAGATGTTGTTCGTTCACAATATTAAACTGATAACTTTAATGCTTAATTTACAATTGTTCGTAATCGATTAAAAGAAAAAGCTGCAATAATCAGATGTGAACCTTCTCAAAACAGCTTTCCTATGGGTATTAAAACTTAAAAATTTTCAATAATTTAACCTCTTAGGCCACAATTTCTTGCTTTTCCACCTTTTTTACCTTGACGTTGTTGCATCATATCAAATTTAACTTTTTGCTTGTCTGTAAGTAAAGTTTTTACTTCAATACCATGACTAATTCGTTCTTTTTCTTGATTAGAACGGATTTTCGACACTTCATCAACAAGTGCATTTAACTTTTTTTGATCGGGTTTGTCAGCGCTCATTAGTGTTCTTTTTTGTGCTTGTTTTTCTCCGAGTTGATTTCTAAAGGCAATCATTTTTTTCATATGAGGAGTTTGTAGTGCCTCAATTTTTATTTTTTGCTCATCCGTTAATTCAAGGAATATTGCCATGCGTTCAAATTGATCACCGGGATCATTTTGTTCAAATCTTGGTCTGAAATCTTCTCTATTTCTATTATTTCCCATTTTGTTACCGGGTTGAGCATGGATAGAATTAACTGCAAAGAAGAATAAGGCGATGAAAAGGAATCTTGTTTTCATAATAGGTTATGTTTGGTTTTGGGTTACAAATGGTTAGATGCCTGTTTTTGCAAAACCCTTCGGAACTATTTTAATTAATTTCGGATTTAACACAAAAGATTTATTATAAAAAAAACATATAACGCTAAGTAATATATTATCAATAAGAAAGAAGATTGAAACTAGTGTATTTATGTTCGGTCGGGCATTTATCTGTTTCGTTCAAATTAAATTATTGACAAATCTGAGTTTAAAGAATAACTTCAAACTCAATAGTATAATAAGTACTCCTATCGATGATCTAAATGTCACTAATAGGTAAATTAAAATTTAAATAAGGGTAATATCTTTTTATACTTACTCTAAAGTAACATTGAATTAAAATAAATTAGAAGTGTTAACCATAATGAAAAATAAAATTGTATTAATAGCTGGTGCCTCTGGTGGAATTGGAAGTGCATGTGCTCGATTATTTGGAAAAGCGGGCGCAAAAATTGTTTTAGCAGCAAGAAATGTCTCAAAAGCTGAAGAAATAGCAAAAGAAATAAATGGAAGTGGGGGAGATGCTTACGTAAGTTATGTAGATGTAACGGATATTTCTTCGGTTACAGCGCTAGTTAATGATACAGCTAAAGAATTAGGGAAAATCGATGTTTTAATAAATGCATTTGGTATTGGAATGATTAAGCCCTTACTTGACATGAATCCTAGTGATGCAAAAAAAGTATTTGATGTGAATGTCTATGGAACATTCTTGTTAACCCAGTCGGTTATGCGCTATATGGAAACCGAAAAAAAAGGAACAGTCGTTATGTATCCTGGAACAATGGGAAAATTTGTGATGAAAGGTTCATCTGTTTATTCAGCAGCTAAACATGCACTAGTGGGCTTCACGAAAGGGTTGGTAGAAGAAAATAAAAGGAATTCAATCCGATTCTCACTGATTTATGCAGGTGGAGTAAATACACCATTTTGGGATAATCCAACGATTGAAATGAAAGTTCAAAAAGAAAAAATGCTTACCGTTGAAGAAGTAGCCAAAGCAACCTACTACGCAGTAAGTATGCCTTATAGTGCAGTATTAAATGAAATTGTACTTCAACCTGAAACTCATCAATTAGTTTAAAATATTATTGAATTGAACTTACTCAGAAAAGTCGTTTTTCATCAAGATAGCTGGTAGATTCTAGAGATTTGGAAGGGTGCGAAGCGTTGCGATCGACTTCCTAGAGTGGGTTTTGTGTTTACTTCACAAATAAATAGAAATTGATTGACAAACCTCATTACTATTTCGTATATTATTAATCTACACTGCGGGGTGGAGCAGTTGGTAGCTCGTCGGGCTCATAACCCGAAGGTCGCAGGTTCGAGTCCTGTCCCCGCCACACTGAGAAAGCCGTTCATAACAAAATGAATGGCTTTTTTTTTAATCAATAATCGAACATCCAACTTAATCTGAAAATATTTTTAGATTCAGATCCTAAAAAACTAGGAAAAAAAATCATTAATGATTTATAGTGATTATTAATTTCGAGTAGAATCAAAGCTTTAAACAGTTTTTTCGCTTAGTTAGATTCATCTTCTGCATTGATTTTTTTGAGTTTCTAAAATGCAGCAAGGTAATCGTTGTTTAAAAAGCACAACAAAATCAAATTCAAAATAGGTCGTGTTACGATCACACTCATAGATTCCGCCGAGAAAACACTTCGTGGCTCTTCGAATGCTGTCGAATCACGAGAGAACCATTTTTTGCTTAGATTGTATTCTAATACAAATTTTAATGTGTAGATATGTGCTTGTACATAGATTATCCGTTTAAATCTGGTACTCAAAAACTTACGCTGAAAGTTGTGTATTTAAACAGTTTCCCATTAATTCCTAGATTCATATTTTTATCTAGTTAAGTATCGATTTGTTCTATGATTGTACTCCGAAAAGTAGTTTTTAGCAAAATATTTGTCTAATTCGTAGTATTTGGAAGGGTATAAACCTAAAGAATTGACTTTTTGGAGTGGATTCTTCTATGGAAACATAATTTTAACCTAGTTCAAATAGTTGTTTAATTTCTTTATTACTCATATTACCAATCCAATTTTCACCAGTGTTCACGGTCAACTCTGCTAAATTTTTTTTGGATTGAATCATATCATTAATACGTTCTTCAAACGTGTTTTTTGATATAAATCGATGAACCATTACGTTACTTTTTTGTCCAATTCTATAGGCGCGGTCGGTTGCTTGAGCTTCAACAGCAGGATTCCACCATAAATCGTAGTGAATAACATGGTTTGCCGCGGTCAGATTGAGACCTGTTCCAGCTGCCTTTAAAGATAGAATAAAAATTTTATCGGCGTGATTCATTTGGAAAGAATTCACCATCTCTTTTCGTTGTTCTACACTACAACCACCATGATAAAATAGGGGAGATTCTTTATATCTTTGCGTGATAAAGTGCTGTAATAAAGTTCCCATCTCTTTGAATTGTGTGAATAGTAGAACTTTCTCATTGCTATCTACGATACTGTCCAATTTATCAAATAATAAATCTAATTTACCGCTTAATGAGGCATCTAGAATGTTGTTTTTTAAGAATTGAGTTGGATGATTACAAATTTGCTTTAATGCTAAAATCATTTGTAAAACAAGACCTTGACGCACAAAAAGACCTTTTTTATCTGAAGAATCAATGCCATCTATTTGATTCATTGCTTCTTCCAACGTTTTTTCATACAGACTTGCCTGAACTTTCGTCAACGTGGCAAAACAATCCATTTCTATTTTATCTGGTAAATCGCTAATAATTGATTTATCAGATTTTAGACGACGCATTAAGAAAGGAGCTGTAACTTTTTTCAATTTTTCCGCAGCTGCCACATCGTTGAAGATTTCAATTGGACTGCCGAATTTTTCGTGAAAATCTTTGGCATTTCCTAAAATACCTCTATTACTGAAATCTAAAATGCTCCATAACT
>CAZNTR010000080.1:0-17766 GCA_964575925.1 uncultured Chitinophagales bacterium | reverse complement strand
ATGCTCCTTTTATTGAGTGTTTACACGGGTATTGTTGAATACAAACAAACAATGTCTCAATATGAAGCCGCTCAACAAATTGAAGCCCTTAACTTTCAAGAAGCAAAAAATGCTACTTCTGCTTCTGCTTTAGTTCATCGTAAACCAAATCCGATTCAAATTCTATTTTCAGGAATTCATTTTGATTTAGGTAGAATTACAACCGTTTCTAAATGGACTGATCCTAATCTCATTCGTTCAATTTATTCAGAAACACCTGTTTTTGCTTTATTTAGAATGTTAGATTTTGGATTCATTTTCCAAGTTATTTTAACTCTATTTGCACTACTTTTCACTTTTGATTCTATTACTGGAGAACGTGAAACTGGAACATTACGTCTCGTTTTTTCTAATTCTATCCCAAGAAGTACCTATTTAATTGCAAAAATAATTGGTAATGGAATTGGTTTAATTGCACCTTTGCTAATTCCAATTTTATTATCCCTTTTATTTATTCAGTTTAACTCAATTCAATTATCAGAGAGTGATTGGATAACTATTTTAATAACAATTACAGCTGGAATTCTTCTTTTATTTGTCTTTTTATTACTTGGATTGAGTGTTTCTGCAATGAGTCATCATTCGAATACTTCGTTTCTTATTCTTCTAAGTATTTGGATATTAACTGTCTTATTGATTCCTAAAGCGGGAGTTTTAGTTGCAGATACCCTAATTAAAACCCCAAGTGATTCTGAAATGAGTAGTAGAAAAACACTATATGCTGAAGAAAAAATGCGTTCATATAGTAGGGAATTAACGTCCATATTCGAAAAACGCAATTCAGAAACTGAAGGAATGACAAAAGAACAAGCAAAAGCATACAGAGACGAAAAAGAGTGGGAATGGATGGAAGAAGATGACAAGAGAAGACAAGAAATGCAAAATGAAATAAATGCATTCGGTGAAAAACTGTATGAAGAATTTCAGAATAAAAAAATTCAAAAAGAGTACTTAGCCTATCAGTTTGCAAAAATTTCACCTGTCGCCATTTTCCAATTTATTGGTCATACCTTAGCCCAAACAGATGTAGCCTTAAAAAGCAGATATCAATCAAAATTGAATGAATACAAAACTACATACAGCTCCTATGTTGATGAAAAACAAAAAGCGTCTGGAAATTCGGGTGGCCTACGAATCTCAATTGATGATGAAGAGGGGTTTAAAATTGATTTTGGTCGTAGTGATGCAAGAATTGATTTTAGCGACAGACCACTATTTGATCACCCTTCAAAAGCAAGTTCTGATTTAATACAAGAAACAATTCTTGACTTATTTTCACTTTTAGGATTCTGTGTTGTTTTGTTCGGAGTATCCTTTTATGGCTTTTTAAATTACAAAATGTAAGAACTAAACTTTTTTATATACTTAAAATAAACGCCATTCTATTACTATAGACCTAAGTTTAAGTGAAGAAAGAAAACTCTTCCTTTTACCAAAACTAATATGCTAAAAAAGACGCTAGATATAAATGTGGCAGGGGGCTGAATGCGGGCGAGCATTCGGTACTAATAAAACTTTAGACATTGATTTCAAGTTGAAAAAGTATCGTTTAATCTAATTCAAAATTGATTTGATGTACCCAAAAGCAACCTTCCGAATATTCATAGTTAATTATCCTTATCCTCAATTCAGGTTATTGGAATGACTTTTTTTGAAAAAATGAACCCGATTAAAAGTTATCATTTACGAAATACGCCAATTCTGCAAATTATTAGTTGAACTATTCCCTTATTCCCATTAATTTTAGAAGCTTAAAACGAAAACAATAGAACAGAAATTTCATGTCGAATATTAAACCCAATTTTACTGAACACGAAGAAGTTATTGATCCTGTCGAGGGTATCATCCAAAAAACACAAGCGTATGTAGACGAAAATAAAAGTACCCTTTATGGTGGTTTAATTGCCGTTCTTGTAATTATTGCTGCTTTATTCGGTTATGGTTATTACAATCAAACTCAGGAGCAAAAAGCTCAGGTTTTATTATCACAAGCACAAGCATTTTTCACTGCTGCTGATTATTCCAAAGCATTAATAGGTGACGATGTAGATTTCACTCCAGGTTTTGAGCAAATTATTGCAAATTATTCTGGAACAGATGCAGCCAATTTAGCTACTTATTACGCTGCAATGTCTGAGTTTAACTTAGGAAATACCGACGCTGCTCTAGGTTACATCAATAAATTTGACATTCCTGATGGAGTTTTAGGAGTTGGACCATTAGCATTTAAAGCTAGTGTGCTTGTTGCAAGTGCAAAATATGCAGAAGCTGGTGCAACGTATGAAAAAGCTGGAACTATGGTTAAAACTGAACAAACTACACCTTTATTTTTAATCGAAGCAGCTAAAGCTTACCTCAAAGCTGGAAATAAACAACAAGCTCAACGAATTGTAACAACTGTTTTAGAGGAATACCCAACAGGTACTCATTCAGCTGAAGCTAAACGTATAAAAGGGCAAGTTACAGCTTAAATCTATTTTTAATCATACTTTTTTTATATAAATTTTTTTTTAGAAATTTGAATTCTAAGCCATTAAACCACAAGCTTTTAACATAAAATTATGTAATTCGGTATTTATAATAAATGGTTTTAATGCCTCACTTCCTGCACCGAACATCGCCAATTCTACGTGGTCACCTGAGTGATTCATATCTGCAAAATGAATTGAAAAATGTGCTCGTTGAAATTCTGCTAATTCTTTAAATGGCAGATTTCGTGCATTACTTTTATCAGCGTTTGGAATCACTTTAAATCGCTCGGCAATTAAACTTGCCTGCTCTTTTGTAAGCTCAATTCCTTGATATTTCTTAAATAAACTATTTATTTCATCGGCATTTGCATTATCAGATATTTGTTGAAATACCCATTCATTAGAATGCTTAATATTTAGCATTTTATCAAAATTTTTATTTGCATTTTCTCCGTAAAACAACCCTGGATTTCCATTTCCATGATCAGTAGTTAAAATGACTAGTGTATCATCCCTTTTTTCAGCAAATTCTATGGCGATACCAACAGCATCATCAAAGGCAAGTTGATCATAAATTAAAGCAGGTGC
Source organism: uncultured Chitinophagales bacterium (assembly GCA_964575925.1). Classification (GTDB taxonomy): domain Bacteria; phylum Bacteroidota; class Rhodothermia; order Balneolales; family M1805; genus M1805. Next base: position 14,668 of record CAZNTR010000080.1, on the reverse strand, counting down.
ATCGTTTGAGTGAGCGGCCCAATCCACTTTCCCCCCTTCAACTTGAATAACAAATCCGTTCTCATTTGATGACATAAGACTAATTGATTTGCTTAACATTTCAGCTAAAGTTGGAACGGTTTTTTGTAGAGATTCAACTGAATTTTGATCAACAGTATAGGGTAATCCACTTTCGTAAAAAACCCCTAAAGTAGGTTTTCCAGGCGCAGCTTTCAGCATTTCATCTCTTGTTTTAACAATCTGCCAACCTTTTTTTTCATACATAGCAAATACATCTTCTCTATCATTGCGTTTGTCTGCTGCAAAATATTCTAGCCCACCACCCATCATTACATCAAATTTTAATGGAATATATTGTTTGGCAATATCGGGCTGATTTTTTCTACTTTTATTATTAATACAAAATCCAGCTGGTGTTGCGTGTGTAATAGGAACAGTAGTAATACAAGCAACTGCTTTTCCTGCACTCTTAAATTGTTGTAAAATTGGAACGGGTAATTCTCCATTCGGACCAACATTCAAAGCCCCATTATTTACTTTCATTCCACCTCCCCAAGATGAACTACCAGCAGCAGAATCAGTTACTAGTGAATTAGCTGAAGATGTATCCATTAAGGCACTTATGGCTTTATTATCGACATATAACTGAATCCAATTCGAATTTTTCCCCCGCTTTCTTTGTGATAATAAATTCCCCAACGTTAAAGTCCCAGAACTCATACCATCACTAACCATAAAAATGATATTCTTTACTTTACCTGTTTTTTTTGATGATTTTGAAAGTGATGATGCTATATTTGGAGTAGCAAACGGTACGCCCAATGCGGCAATTAGTCCCGTTTTTAGTAGATCTCTACGTTTCATTCAGTTTAATAATAATTCTTTTAAATAATTGATGAAGAAGTTAGTCATTTTTTTTGATTTATAGTTCTTTAGAACAATTTCTTTTTCTTTAAATAATGTAACGATTAACATGTTAAAACCATCTTTTTTAAAATTTTCTCAACTTGAAGAAATTATTTCACAACCCATCCAATTAAGCCAAACGATTATTCAAAAAGTTAACACAAACAGAGCTTTTATTGAAAAGAAATTAGCTGAGAATGTGCCTATTTATGGCATATCAACAGGATTTGGCCCTTTAGTGAATGAGCTTATTTCGAAAGATGATCAGATACAACTTCAATATAATTTATTGCAACAATTGAGTTGTAATAGTGGTTCTACACTGTCTATTGAACATAGTCGCATTATATTTTTTTTGCGAATTCATGCCTTAAGCCATGCTAGAAGTGGTATTTCTTTAGACTTATTACAACACATGATTCTTATTTATAATACTGGAATTTATCCCGTATTTAGGCGTTTTGGTTCGGTTGGCGCTTCAGGTGATCTTGTACCTTTAACCCAACTAGGGCGAATTCTAATTGGAAAGGATGCTAGCTTAACCAGTGATTCAACCATTCCAATTAAAACAGCAGAACTTTTTGAAAAACATGCCATTCAACCTTATGCATTAAAAGAAAAAGAAGGATTAGCCATTGTTAATGGAACGACCTATTCCTGTGGCATTTCCGTTTTTGTGTTGCAAAACGTTTCAAAACTGATTTATAAAGAACTTTTTCCGTTAATTTCTCTTCATTGGCTACTCTTTAATGATTCATTGCAACATTTGAGCGAAAAAGTGTATCAACATAAAGCCCATGAATCGGCACAATATGTTGCTAAGTTATTTAGGGAATGGTTAAGCCCAATCCAAGTTGAACAATCTCACGGCGTACCTCAACCTCCTTATTCTTCGCGTTCTGTTGTCTTATGGTTTGGCGCTGCAATGGAACAAATTATCCATGCCGAAAAACTAATTGAAATAGAAATTAATTCAGTTGACGACAATCCCCTATTTTTTGATGAAGATGACTTAATTTTACATGCTGCGAATTTTCAAGGAACCTATATTGCCTTAGCAGCTGATGAACTCAACGCTGGAATGACTCAACTTGCAATCTTATTAGAAAGAATTGTGAATCGTATAACGCATAAATCTTTAAATGATGGGCTACCCGCTTTTTTAGCTGACGAACCTGTTGGTTTAAATAGCGGACTGCAAGGCATGCAATTGTTACTCACTTCGTTAACTGCTGATTTACGCACGAGAGCGCAGCGGTATAGTTTATCAAGTATTCCAACAAATGCTGATAATCAAGATGTAGTTAGTATGAGTGCAAATGCTGCAAATGCAGCTCACGAAGCTTTAGAACGGTTTGAACTCGTCATAGCTTCATTTAAGCTTATTATGCTTAGAGCATTACAATTAAGATCAGTACAACTAGTTTCACCTAAACTTGAACAATGGGTACGAAATGAAGAAATTAAAATTAAAGAGATTCAATTTAATGACCCAAATTTGAATTATTCCGATTTACTTGATCTATTACTAGATAAATGATTGGGATTAACCGATTTAATTCAACGATTTTCAGCATTTATTTATAAATTGACAGAGTTTTCTAATATTCGGAGTTATGAATGATTAAAAAAATTGCCCTTACCTACCTTGGATGGATTCTAAGCATCACTTTTTTGCTTTTGGGTAGTTTATTTACATACAATCAATATAGCCAACAAATTCAATTGTTTGAAAATCATGTTTTACTTCGAACTATGCAACAATTGCAGAAAGCAGCATTAAAACGTGAAAATTTAAATGTATTACAATCTGGTGCAATTCAAGGAATCCTTGTATTGGATCAACAAAATAATTTACTTGCGTCAAGTTCTGATTCTCTAATAAATATACATTATTCTGCTGATTGGAGAAATGGAGGCTGGCATAATCCTACAAATTTTAATCAATATGAACTTTATGTTTCGGGGAATCAAAAAGGTAGATTATATCTTTTTTTAATTGATGAAAATCTTATCCATGTTAGTTTTTGGGATTCGCTTTGGAATGGATTTGTTCTTTCATTTTGGCTAACACTTTTAACAGGATTTGCTTTTGCTTTTTTTGTTATTTATCAAAGAAAACCTTTACAGCTACTCTATCATCAGCTGTTTCAATTTTATTCAACACAACACAAAGACATTTCGAACCTGTACGTTTATACTGAAAATTTAAACCGTTCACATGACTATCACTTAGAACATTTACGGAGTTTAAATACAGATATTGATACGGTTACAGAGTTAAGCAAAGATAATACCGAGAAAACCTTAAAGGCTAATCGAATTTCTGATGAAATTAGTTCGTCAACTTCTATGGGAACCATAACGGTTCAAACATTGAACGAGTCTATGGAAAACATCACTAAATCCATGGAAAAAACAACTGTAATTATTAAAACTATTGATGAAATTGCATTCCAAACTAATATTTTAGCGGTAAATGCATCAGTTGAAGCTGCAAGAGCTGGACAAGCGGGATTAGGATTTGCAGTAGTTGCAGACGAAGTAAGGCGCTTAGCAATGAAAACAACAGAAGCTGCTCGGGAAACAGGTGAAATTTTAGATCAATCAAAAAAAATGGTTTTCGGAGGTTTGAAAGTAACTGAGGAAGTAAGCAATGTATTTCATCAGATTAATACTAAAACAGTTGAAGTATTTAAAATTCTTGGAACACTTTCGAATACTGTTGAGGATCAACAACATAAACTTTTATCCATTCGACATAAAATTAATGATGCTACTCGATTTGGAACCGATTCAGATATTGCCCTTTCCGAAATAAACATGTTATTACAAACCGACATTGATCATTTTGAACATTACTCTAGTATCATTAATGCGTTAACAAATCAAATTTCGTTCTCATACGATGAGATAGCAGCATTCAAAAATCAACTAAATATGTATAAAGAACGAGTTGAAAACTGGACTTATGATCAAGTTGAACAGGCTAAACAACTAATTGGGTTTAAAAGTAAATCGGAACTTACAACTCAAGCTTTGTCAAAACGAGAATCCAATCTAGACGAAACGAACTTTGACCAAGACGACCCGAATAGTGATTTAGTTGATAATTTCTATGATTTTGACGATTCAGAGGTGATTGATACTTCAGATAAACATGAAAAAGACGAACTGAACTTCGATACAAAATCGGATAGTGATTACGACTCTGATTCAGAAGAAAAGACAAAGGGTAATTGACACCCAAAAACGATATAGATGGATTCGAAGGTTATTAAATTTGGTTTAATTTTAAGAAATCATTTTTTAAAACGACTTTTCCTTTTGAGCGTTTTACTTTTCGGTTTTAGTAATCAGCTTGTTGCACAAAACACAATTCAATACTTAGAAAAGGCGATCAAGCTTGAAAAAAAAGGACAATACCAGCAGGCAAAAAAAGAAATAGACACTTATTTTCAACTAGTTAAAGGAGATGTTGAAGCGCATTTAACTCGTTATCGCATTTATTTTAAAATTGGCTTATCACAACAGGAGACCATTCTAAACCTAGAATCAATACTAACTCAAGCTCTCTATTCATTTAAAAAAGTAAAAAAAACGAGCCATAAGAATAAAGCTCTTGCTGATTTTTTTGCTCAAGAAGAAGCTAATTTCATCAAAAAATCATTAAATAAAGGTAGTGAGGCTTTCAACTTAGGAAATTTTAAAACAGCATTAATTTGGTTTAATTTGATACTCGATTATTTACCTAATCACAAAACAAGCAGAGAATTAAGACTATTTAGTTTATATGAAATTGATGATGCTCAACTCTTTTTAAATGAGGCAGAACTCTATCTTTCTGATTTCGAATTTAATCCCGAAATTGCAGAAACTGTGCTTGATTACTGTACAACAAATCAGAATTTCTCAAAAGGAATTGAATGGTCAGCTTTATTAGAACACAACTTAAAAAAGGATGAAAAAAGCACTTCTCTTGATGCTTTACTCCGTTTTCACAGTAATGCAGGATTATTTTATTTGAATAAAAAAAATTTTACAGAGTCAGCTTTTCATTTTAAGAAAATGCTAGATTTAACAGACGATGAATGGTACAGGATTACTCTTGCATTAGTTTATTCAAAACAAGAAAAACGAGACGATGCACAATATTACTTAGATCAAGTTCATCTTTCAGAAATTAGCTCTCTTGATATTCTTGAATATTTTGTTTCTGTTCAACAATCTGTCTATCGATTAAATCCTAAAAAAGTATTTGATCAAACGTTGCTTAAACTCCCTGTAAAATTCGCTTGGATTTCGCCCTATTTTCAAGGGAAATGGTGGTTTGATGAAAAGAATTACGAAAAAGCGGCTTTAGAGATTCAGAAAGCAATTGACTTAAATAGTGATTTTAAACCTGCGCTTGAGCTTCAGGGTAAAACATATATTCAATTAGGTTTGCAAAAGCAGTCAGATGAACTTTTAACACAAGCTTTGAATTATTTAAAAGCGGCTATTGTGCTAGATCCTAAAGATGAAGAGCTAAAATTATTAATTTTGGAGCTTGAGAAGTAAAACTATAGAGATTCTCAACTCGCACAAGAATTGAGAACTCTTTACTTATTGATGGATAATCTCAATATCTCTAATTAAGTTAGGGATATTTTTTTAAATGAATTTTAATCATTTAAAATTCATGATTTCACGAATTACTTTAATTCATAATAAACTTGAGCCCACTCAAAAAGTAAATTTCCTCAGTTTACAACTTATGATATTATGTGTAAACAAATTCGGACTTGAATCTTAAGCTTGTTTCCAAATTGCAGCATGTTGAGAATTGGGTGAAATCACATCAAGATCAAATTCGCAATAGGTAGTGTTAAGTTCACTTTCATACTTTACACTGAGATCCAGTTTCAGAGCCATGAATGACCGTATTTTGCTAGATTGTAAATTAAATCAAATTTAATTTTGCAGAGGTGCCCTGTTGGGTTACAGAATATCCTTTATTATTCGAGGTCAACAAGAACTTCGAAAGTTGAATGTGTAAGTCAATTTTCGGAGTTCGTTTCTATAAAAAAGGAAGTGGTTTTCGAAAAAAAGGGTGTGCCGTCCTCTGACATGATTCGGAGAACCACAAAGTGCTATCTCGTCCAATATCTTTTTATGCAACAAGCACTTTTATTGAATAGATTGGTTCTTTGGCTGAGATGCTGGGCCGAAGCCCAGTATGACCAAATAACATCTTTGAATTAAGCTTAATCTAAAATTTACTTTAGAATTCGTAAAGCTTTAGCTAATTCCGAAGTGGAAATCTGTAATTTCTCAATTGCAGCTTTTAGTGCAGCTTGTTCACTATTTCCAAGTCCTGCAGCTTTCATTACAATCGATGTATATTCTTTTCCTGTTTTCTCATTCTTCGATTTAATAGTAACAGATAAGTTTATCACCATTAAATTCTTCTCAACTCCCTCAACCATTGTTTTGTCCGAAACGGAATACTCAATCGTTAACTTTTCTGCGAGTGATGAGTTGGAACTAAAATCATAGGCTCTTGACTTTTTTTGATTTAAAATATCTTTTAAACCTGAAACGACATCTGAAGTTTGTCTTTTATCAGAAGTAGTAAAACTTAGATAAATCGGTTTAACTTCTTTAATATTATCGGAGCCTGCAAGAGCTTCAAAAGGAATACTCACCTTTTTTTCGTTCAAGGTTTCTCTTGCGAATTCTGGAAATGAACCTGGAGATAATATCGCAATCAAATTAGAATTATCTTCTGATAGTTTCTTTGCTACAATATTTTCAATAGAAATTATTCCATCTTTATCTGCTTCAAAACGGCCAATTTGCTCTCCATCTGCATAAGAAACATCAATGGTCAAACCAGTTGCCGGAGTACTTTTATACATCAAACTGAGTTGAATTGGACTTTCTAAAAATTCGCCATCAACTGCTTTTTGATTTCCACCTGAAGTTAAATTGAGTATTAATTCAGAAACGACTCCAATTCCTTTTTCCTTAATTTCTGCGGGTGTTGTCACTGATTGTGCATATTCTCGAAGTGCAATGTTTTGATAATAACTTTTCTTTTCATCGAAAACACCAGTTTTTAAATAAGCTTCACGCAATCTTTCAAATGCTTGCGGCCATCTTCCAGCTTCAATAAAGCGATCGAAGTTTGTATTTAATTTACTTAAAGCACTAAAATCTTTGTCCAATTCTCTTTTTAAGGAAGAGAAATAATCTTCTTTATTCAATACTACTAAAACATAAAACGTTCCATCTTCATTTTCAGAACGTTCAATTTCTGTATTGGTTAAGGTCTTATTAACTCTAGTTTGAATTTCTTGCTGAAACGACTCCACAAATAAGGCTTTATCATTTATAGAATAAGAGTCTTTTGCAAAATTTGTCTCACTTTTTACCGATACGGTTAATTGTGAAGCCAATTGGTTCTGGGCAGCAGTAACAGCAATATCCATGCTATTCCCCATTCCAAAACCCATAAAATATTCTTCTTTACTTATTGCGCCTACTTTTCTTGCATCGAACCATTTAGGTTGTGCGTAAGCTGCCGTTTGGATAAACAAGAAAACAATAAAGACATAGATTGAAAGCAATTTCATGTTCTTTTTCTTAAATGTTTAAAATTATTCAGCGATTTCTAATTGGAGAAATTTTCTATTTAGGGAAATAGATTTTAAAACTCCTGGACCTAATTCATCTTCATACGCTTTTTTTAGAGCACTAAATACCGCTCTAGATTTTTTTAATTCATCATATTCAACCCAAATTGCCATTTCAATAGTAGAGCTAGAAACTATATTTTCTTTTGTTGATTTTGACATTGCTTCAACAGCGTTAAAAAATGCATTTTGTATATCATCTGATTTTGCTACTAAATTCGGATTAATTGAAACTACTAATTTGTACTGTATTCCTTTTTTTAAATCTCTAGACCAGTACTCATTTATTCTTGTGAGCACTTTTCCTACTGCATCATTCATCGCTTCTTCAACTGAAACTGATTCATTTCCTTTTCTTGATTGAGAATATCCGGTTTCGGTGCCAAGAATTCGTGAAGTCGTAGTTTCGTATGCATTTAATGTAACAACTGCTTTCTGTGTTCCATATCCACCTTCATCGAATTGAACGGAATACCGAATATAAACATCACTTCCAATTGATAGGGCAATTTTATAGACATCATCACTTTCGCCCCCTGTTACAGCGGTTGTAGCTTTAGCCATATTATTTAATTGATCCTGACTTTTAATATTGACCACTTCATAATTGCCACGAGTTAAAAAGGTTTCAATAACCGTTGAAGCATGTAATAAAGTAGGGTCATTCTGTAATTTTTCGATCGGAGATTCACCTTTTTGTGTTTCAGGAAGAACGGCAATCATTGGATTTCCAATTTTCTCCATTAAATCTACTTGATCTTCAATAATGCGAAGCGTAACCAATTCATTTTTAATCATTTTGATATTGATTTTAAAACGTTTAGCAACTTTTATTCCTTTTCCGCCATCAATTTCAATCTTTTTTCTGAATTGAGTTTCTTCAAACGAAATAAATTTTGAATAGTCATTTGTAAAGAAATGATCTTCAATAAGTTTTTCTTTATTTCTTTGCGCAGTTGGAACTAATGGATCAGTTCCACTAAATAAAAGAAAATAAATGGCTGCTTTTTTTGCATCTTCGATAGCAGCATTTATTCCTTTTTTCTTAACCTCACTTTTTGAACTGGTGAAAACACCCTCAGATTGAATCAAGACTTCATCTGTGCTTGAATATTCAATGATTTGAGCATTTTTCGAAACGGGTCCTTGCGCGTAACTCATGCAGCTACTTACTATCAGAAGAAGATTTAATAAAATTAGTTTTTTTCTTTTGAACATAGTTTTCTAGGTTTGATTTTCTAAAATTAACGATTTAGTATATGAATTGTTCTGTGCAATTACGTGTAAAATTGTATTCCTAAATAAGGTTTAAATCGTGAATAAGCGTTTATTTATGAATGGCTGAGTCATGTTTTGGATTCTATAAAAACCATCCACATCTTCCAAAATGAACATCAAGTTTACTATTTACACGTTAATTTTTTTGTTCAGTCCATTTTAAAGTATTCGTTCATGTAAATAAACAAACGAATGAAAATTGCTATAAGACAAATTTCATTCGCTACTAAAAACGGATTAAAGAATTAGTGAGTTCTAAGTGGATCGAGGAATCCAAATGGATTAAATGGAAGTTGTCTTAAAGAGTAATTAAATCCAACATTTAAAAGAACACCACCCAAAGTTGGATCACCTTCTACTGCGGCTGTGTATTTATAACCGGCATTAGCAAATAGTGAAAAATTCGGTGTTAGTAATAATTCAAAACCTAAAACGCCTCTAACTCCACCTGTTAGATATTCATATTTGTAATCATCTTTATTGGAATCAGAATTATCATTAGAATCACTTGAACTTCCAACTTCTGAAAAACTAAAATAATCTGCACCTGCTGCAAGCCCAAAAGTAAAACTAGTTCTTCTTAAGTTAAATTTACGAGTAAAACCTAAATAACCAGAAGCTAAACCAGGTTGATAATCAGAATTATATTCAAAATCGGGAGCAACTGCTGTTCCAATCATTAAAGAAATATCCAGAAATGTTTGTGGAGTCCCTGTTATCGCAGCCATGTTATAGGCGAAATCAAGTTCCAATGTATAGGCGTTTGAAAATTCTGCGCCATCATCTAGAGTTAGAATAGAAGACATTAATGGTTTTTCTGCAACTATTGATGTGAAAGGAACACTTAATTGAGCATATCCACCTTTTACCCGTATATCAATTCCAATTCTTGGGTTTTCAAAAACAACGTCCCCTACTTGAGGGCTATCACCAACTATAATTTTTTCGGCTTTTGTTAAAGCGGAAGGATCAGCTTTGTTATCGCCTGTTTTACTTACACGAACATAAGCTACTTCACGATAAATAATATCTCCTTTTGCGTTTTCTGAAGCTCTTTTTACATAAAAGCCATCATCTAAATGAACACCTTCTTTTTTCCCCAAACTAAATGAAACGGAGTTCATTGAAACTTCCATCAATTGTGATGTCAATTTAAAATCTTCAATTTCTTTGGTTAATACACCAGCATTTTTTGCAAAGGTTAAAATTGCATCATAAAGCGCATAATTGTGAGGATCAGTTGTGAAAGATTCATTTCCGAATGCAAAACGATTATAATTAGAATCTCCAACTTTTGAAAATCCATACGATTCAGTAACTGATTTATTCGATATCTCAACGATTTCAACTTGACCTGTCGAAGTTTCTTTAATTTGATACCACAATAAACCACCATTAATGGTAACTGTAATTCTTTTATCCTTATCAATACTTTTTCTAATTCTAGTAATATAAGGTAGATAGAAATAAGCCGAATTCATTAATAGAGCTAAATCAGCTTCACTTAAGGTCAATTCTTTCGCTTTTGTTGCTGCAAAAGTGTTCAGATCAGCTTCCGTTTTAAAACCTTTAATTCTAGCTTCCATAACCTGAGGATTCGTTAGAATCTCGCGCACTTTAACAGCCACGGTTTTCTTAACAACATCAGCAATTGCAGCTGTGGACAGACTATCTAAACGATTAACCTCTTTTATAAAATCGGATATAACACTTTCAGGCAAATTATTGTAGTCAAAACGTGGAACTTCGATATAAAAACGCATCATTCTACTCATAAATGCTTCGTCAACTTGTGTTCCCCTTGGAATTTGATTGGATTTTACTAGAATATCCCGAATTGAACTGACAGACTTTCTAAGATATTGACCTTCCGTTTGCTGGGCAAAACAAACCTCAACACTGGTAAGTAACATTAAAAATATAAATACAACTCTAGACTTTTTCATTCTACTATTCCTTACTTTTTAATTCCATGAGGTTTCATTACCCCTTAATTTATATATATTGAAAAAATAAACTGTATGTAATTTATCACTAATAATTGAACGATTCAAATTAAACTACAGATTTATTTATGAAATTATCGCTACTCATAATACGTTCAATTTATTGTTTTTTAATTTCTTATACAGATTTTTATTACCAACAAGCAAATTGATTAACAAAAGTTTAACTTAAAATTTGGATAGGTTGCGTTTCACTTCAAAAAGTCGATTCTTTCGATTTTCACCTTTCTAAATCCCACGAAATCGACGAATAATTTGCTAAAAACTACTTTTCGGAGTACACTCATAGGTTGAGTTTCACTCAAATAGAATTAAAATCATTTTTAAATCCATTTAGGTCGTCTCCTTTAAATGATTGTGAAATCAAATCAGAGATAAATTTCTTAGTGTTTTTCATTTCAATACGATTACCAAGAATTCTGATGATAGGTACCAATAAGCTTACAGTGTTTCGAAAAAAATCCCAATTTCTTGCTCTCTATTCTTGATTTTTCAAATCTCAAGACAAAATGACCAAAAATTTGCTTTATATTCACCATTATTTTGAAATTAACTCAATACTATATGCTACGTTTTTTAGGAAATCTATTTACAACAGTTTTAGGAGTATTTTTATCAATTTTTATCCTATTTCTTATAACAATCGGAATTTTTGCATCCCAAACCTCAAAGCCAACAACCTATGTTCGTTCTAATTCTGTCTTAAATATAACTTTTTCTGGAAGCTTGCCAGAACGAGTTACAGAAGATCCGTTTCAAGATCTATTGGAACCTGAATCTCCAAAAATTTCTATAGAAATGATTCGCGTAAACTTGAAAAAAGCCGCAAGTGACGACAGAATTAAAGGAATTATACTTGAATTGAAATCCTTTTCTGCTTCTTGGGCAACACTGCAAGAAATTCATAGAAATCTGGTACAATTTAAAAAAAGTGGCAAGTTCATTTACGCCTACACGGATGATATGGGAATGGATGAAGTTGCATATTATATTGCAACGGCTACAGACAAAATCATGAGTCCTCCAGAGTCATTTTTTGAGTTTGATGGATTTTATGTTCAAGGCGAATTCTACAAAAACATTTTCGATAAAGTAGGTGTAAAACCTGAAATTACTCGTTATGGAAAATATAAATCGGCAATAGAACCCTATATTCGTACAAATTTTTCTAACGAAAGTAGGGAGCAACTCAACGCCATTTTAAGTAATAATATGGATGAGTTTTTAGGTGCAATTTCCGAAAGTCGTTCCATTTCTACAATTGAGTTAACCAAATATCTTAATGCCGCCCCCGATATGAGCGTTCGCAAAGCATTTGAACGAAAATTATTAGATAGTTTGGTTTATCCTAATGAATTTGAGCTTTTAGTAAAAGAAAAACTCGAAATTAAACCGAGTTCAAAACTAAATAAGGTATCGCTTAAATCTTATAATCTTGCAGTTGTTAAAAGCGAAACTGCTACTTCTGATGGGAAAGTTGCCGTAATTTATGCAGAAGGAATTATTGTTCCACAAGCACCAAATCAATTTGATAAAACTGGTTACTTAACGTATCGCGATATAGACAAAGCCATTAACAAAGCGCTTGATATTAAAGACGTTAAAGCAATTGTACTTCGAATAAATAGTCCTGGTGGTTCTGGAACAACAGCCGATTTAATGTGGAATAAGATAAAAGTAGCTAAAGAAAAAGTTCCAGTAATTGCATCAATGGGATCCGTTGCTGCTTCAGGTGGATATTACATTGCGGTTGCCGCAGACACTATTTTTGCAGAAAACACCACAATAACAGGATCAATTGGTGTTTTCAGTACTAAATTCAATTTAGAAAATCTTGCAGAAGAAAAGATTGGAATTACATTCGATGAAGTTAAAACTCATCAACATGCTGATTGGGTCAATCCTTTTAGGTCTTTTACAAAAGTAGAAGACGGAGCTTTTCAAAACATGGTGAACCAATTTTATGAGACCTTTTTAGATCGTTGCGATGAAGGAAGATTACTCAATAGAGAGCAAATTCATGCTTTAGCACAAGGTCGCGTTTGGTCGGGAAAAGACGCTAAAGAAAATGGTTTAATCGATGTAATTGGTGGCCTTGAAGATGCCATTGCTTTTGCAGCTAAAAAAGGTGGGTTAGATTCCTTCGAAGTTGTGAATTATCCAAAACCAAAGTCGCTAATTGAGCAAATTATGGCAGGATCTAATCAAACCTTATTAAAAATTACTGGTTTAAACGCTTCAAAATTACCACTTGCTTACCTAGAAATGATGGAACTCTGGCAAAATAAATACAGAAAACCAGCTATTCATGCACTAATGCCAGTTGAGATTATTATTCGTTGATTCACTCATTCAAAATTGAATAGTTTGCTATAGATTTTTCCCTATTTATACGCTCTTTTTACTCTCACGACACCTTGTGTAAAGACGATTCTTTTCGTTTTAAATCTAGGCAAATTGTACGTTCCAAAAAAAAGGTCGGACTTCTCAGTCCGACCTTTACCTCAGCACGATTAAAACTTTCCCTCTACTTAGTTTCCACTTTTTGAGAGAAACAACCGTCATTCAACCTTATCAAAATTTTTTCGTGCTGTTTTTCTGTTTGCGTTCACCCTTTTAGTCTATGTAATAGTTGTGTTTCAAAAATTGAATTTCTTTGTTTAGGAGTTTTTAGATTTTTCCAATTTGAACATAATTGGTAAGCTATATTTTACTTTTACTGGTTTTCCTCTTTGTAAGCCAGGTGTAAATGTCACTTTTTTTATGGCTTCAATAGCTGCTTCATCGCAACCACCGCCGATTCCGCGTACAACAATAGGATTATTAACTTTTCCCCGTTCATCAATGATAAACTGTAAATAAACTCTACCTTCTAAACCTGCTTTTCTTGCAATTTCAGGATATCTGATATGTTTCATTAATGCAGGTAAGCCACCTTTTAATTCTGGCATTTTTTCAACTACCACAAAAACTTGCTCTTCAACTTCTTCAACTACTGGAGCTGGAGCATCAGGTAATTCAAATTCTTCTAAATCATCGAAGTTTAATTCTGAATCAATATTTATCTCATCTTCAATAACTGCATCATTTGAAACCGCTACAGGTACAATTGGTCTTGGAGGTGGTGGAGGGCGAGTAATTTGTTTAGTTATTTCAATTTCTTCCATTTTAACAACTTCTTGTTCAGTTGTTGAAATTTTAAAATCTTCGCTACTTGATTTGATAGTAACTTTAAATAAAGTAATCATAATAAGCAGTGCGAATATAAAGCCGAATTCAATTCTAATTGTATAACGACCTTTTTCTAAGGATCTAATGCTTGAGGATTTATTGGAGGTTCTCATGGGAGCTACCTTTCGTAGTTAAAAAGCCTTAAGGCTCTGTTCTGAGGTTCATATATAAGATAAAAAGGTCTGTAATACTTTTCAAGTTATATTTTACTTTATTTACGTAAAAAAGCGTTTTTCTTGGTCATTGCAGCCTAAATTATAATTATTATACCTCATTCTATTTATACATTACCCCAATTAAGCTGAATATAAATTAGTTCTGAATGGCATAAACCTAATTAATTTAAGCAAGTTGCTATATTTGAATTAAGAAGTACAGTTTCATGTTCAAGTTTTATTATCTCTATTCGAATTTAGATTTGTAATACCTTTTCAGTTCAAATCAGCGAATAGTGATTTCAAGCATTTTTTTGCTATTCAGTCATTAGGACGAAAGCCCTAATCTCTTGCTCGTTCAAAACTAAATTCAAAATTTCCAATCTAACCGAGATCCTGTTTTGCAACAGAATGA
>CAZNTR010000079.1:0-17776 GCA_964575925.1 uncultured Chitinophagales bacterium | reverse complement strand
CCGTATTTGGATCAAAATGATTATCTGATGTTGGAAAACCAGTTGTTTTAATAGAAGTATTATGTTTAATAGGAGGGATAAGAATATCGAGAATTCGTTCTTCTACCATTTCCTCTGCTTTTTTCATCACACGTTCTTGCATTTCCGATTTAACCATGGCAACACCCGTATCGGTTAAATCACGAATCATCGATTCAACATCGCGACCAACATAACCAACTTCAGTAAATTTGGATGCTTCAACTTTAATAAAAGGAGCTTTTGCTAATTTTGCCATTCTTCGGGCAATTTCAGTTTTACCAACTCCCGTTGGGCCAATTAAGATGATATTATTAGGAATAATATCTTCACGAATCGATTCATCAGCATTTAAGCGTCTCCAGCGGTTACGAAGTGCAATAGCTACTGATCGTTTTGCCGCTTTTTGACCAACAATGAATTTATCTAATTCCTGAGTTATTTGCCTTGGGGTAAGGTTTTCGCCAACACTACTCATTTTGCATCCTCATCAATTTCTAAAATAGTCAAGTTATGATTGGTATAAATACATATATCAGCTGCGTTATGTAGCGATTCTGTAATTATTTCTTTTGCTGATAGGTGAGGGGCGTGCTTTTTTAAAGCCCTAGCGGCTGCTAGTGCATAGGAACCACCACTTCCGATACACAAAATATCATCGTCCGGTTCAATTACATCACCTTGCCCAGCAAGCAATAGTAATTTTTCTTTGCTTAAAACAATTAATAAAGCTTCCAATTTTCGTAAATAACGATCTTGACGCCAATCTTTTGCCATTTCAACGGCCGCCCGTTCTAATTTGCCGTTATATTGATTTAATTTTTCTTCGAAACGCTCGAAAAGGGTAAAAGCATCGGCAGTAGAACCTGCAAATCCTGCTAGTATTTTGCCGCCAAATAATTTTCTTACTTTGGTTACGGTAGCTTTCATTACGGTTTTGTCTAAAGTAGCCTGACCATCACCACCAATTGCAACCATTCCATTATGGCGTATTCCAACTACTGTTGTAGCTTCTAATTTGAATGAACTCATAGTACACTTTTCTTTTCTTTATATTTGGCTCCGCTTTTTTAGCAAGCCAGAATCGTTTAACGTAAAAGCATCACACTTCTGATAGGATACTTTTACTATTTTTATTTAATCTTCGTTTTCCTCAGGTTTCGCAGCTTTGAGTTTCGAACTTTTGGTTGTAGAAACACGCATTTTGGATGCATCTTTAATTTCTGATTCTTCTGCAATTTCCACTATTTCTTCAGCTATCATTTCTAGAGGGGCTTCAATGGGTTCGTCTGGAAGATGTGTTTCTTTTTTTTCTGATTTTTTGTTTGATTTGCGAACAACAGCTTTTTTTACTGATGTTGATTCTTCGCCATCTTCTTCATCAACAAGTGGGCTTGAGTCTGCCATTAGTTGCTTCGGTGTTTCTATTTCAATGGTCTTTTTAGCAACTTTAATTGGTTTTCTGCCTCTTTTTTTCTTAGGTGGCGTTTTTACTTCGTTATTCAGATCAGATGATTCTGCGTCTGTAATTGATTCTTCGATTTCAACAGATTCTTCAGTGCTTAAATTAGTTTCTGATTCATTGGTTTCAGGACTATGTTCAACTACTGTTTTTTCAAGAACTTCGATAGTCTCTTTGTAGATTTCTAATTCGATGTGTTCCTCGTCTTCTGTTTCAACAAATTGAATAGAAGATTTTACAGATACTTCTTCAGATTCTGCTGATTTTGTTTCTTCTTTTGATGCAGCTTTTTCGATATTTTTTTTAGAAATCACAGTTGATTTAATCTCTTTAGTGATTTTTTTAGAAGGAGTTATAGGTTCTGATTCTTCGTTAGAATCGTCTTCATCAAAATCTTGTACTAATTCCTCATCCTCTGAGTCCTCAACTTCTACTTCTTCAACATCAGAATCGTCTGTGTCTTCCTCATCATCAGATTCCTCGTCATCTTCTTCGGAGTCTTCGTATTCATATGCATCCTCATCAAGTTCGTCATCATCTTCCTCAGATTCTTCCTCATAAAGTTCGTCATCATCTTCCTCAATTTCCTCTTCATCAGATTCCTGGTCAGTATCTACATAGCCTTTTGTAGAGTCAACTGACTTTGAATCATTGTTCTCAGCAGTAAAATCAGAATCATGAAAAGAAGAAGCATCATCATTATCGTAATCGTCTTCTTCATCATCAACAACTTTTACACTAATATTGTGTTGAGCTGCATACTCTTTCGCCACTTCCAAAGCATCTTTAAATTTTGGTTTTTCATCTCTTAATTGATCAGCTGTGATAAATTGTAGGGTTGAGTCAGAATCGGTTTTAGCTTTCTTTTCTTTTTTCTCTTTTATGGTTCTTTTTACAGGAGCGTCACTTTTGGGTTCATCCTCTTCTTTTTTGAAATATTTTTCTCTAGAAGAAGAGATGATTTTTCTAGCAGGTTTATCTTCTGAGTCCTCGTCGCTTTCATCTTCATCTAAATCACGATATCTTGAACCAGGTTTAGAATAACGATCTTTTTTATCGAATACATCGAGTTTAGAGCGATCCATTTTCGACTCAGAAGTTAAACGCAATAATTCTTCTTCACTTGCTTTAAGTGCCAATTCGAGAGGTCTGTCTTGCATGACTGTTTCCGTTATATCGACATCAGAACTGGGTAAGGTGAAACGATAATCGTTCATGGAGATAGTTTCATCACCCAAAATAGAAATTTTCATACCGTATTTGAACATCCATTTTAAGCGTTCACTAATAAGACCTTTTGTCATAAAAGAACGTAAATATGGATTCAAATAAATATCTACAGCACGTTTTTTATAAGAGTGTTTGAATTTCGATAACCATGCTTCAATATCAGCAATAACTGTATTTTGAGATACGAGTTCACCTGTTCCACCACACATTGGGCAGACTTTAGAAACGGAGTTAACCACACTAGGTCTAATACGTTGTCTTGTAATTTGAACAAGACCGAAATCACTCATGGCTAAGACATTGGTTTTGGCTTTGTCTTTACGGAATTCTTTTTTTAGCTCATCGTACACTTTTTTGCGATTCACATCATCTTTTAAATCAATAAAATCGACTACAATAATTCCACCAATATCTCGAAGACGTAATTGTTTCGCAATTTCTCTTGCTGCTTCTAAGTTCGTTTTTAACGAGTTTTCTTCCTGAAGTCTTTTTGCAGCATAACGACCAGAGTTTACATCAACTACATACATAGCTTCGGTTTGTTCGAAAATCAAGTAACCACCACTAGGCATTTTAACGCGAGGAGAGAAGACAGATTCTACATCTGCAGAGACGTGCATGTAATCAAAAATGTGTTCTTTGCCTTTGTATAATTTAATATTTGGAACCATTTCAGGAGCCCATTTGGCTACAGAAGCTTGAACTTCTTTAAAAATCTTTGGATCGTCGATTAACATTTGATTGTAATCTTTCGCAAATAAATCACGAATTAACGACTCAGCCATATCTAAATCACGATAGAGTAGTTGTGGTGGTTTAGCTGTTTTTAGTTGAGTTTGAATTTTTTCCCATTTTGCTAATACGTCATCAACATCTTCTAATAAACTTTTTTCTGGTTGACTTTGCGCCACGGTTCTAACAATAATTCCAAAACCATCTGGCAAGCGATTTGCAACAATATTTCTTAAACGTCTTCTTTCTTTGAAGCTTCGAATACGTTTAGAAACAGCAACATAATCGCCTTCTGGTATCAAAACAACAAAACGGCCTGCAATAGTAATATCGGTTGAAACTCGTGGTCCCTTTGAACCAATAGGTTCTTTAACAATTTGAACTAACATTCTTTGTCCAGGTTGAAGCACTTCACCTGCACGCATTTGTTTTTCTACTCCAGCAGAAACGCCATCGGGTTCTTTAGAATTGTTATTGTAGCGTTTGTTTAAATCTTTATTAAACGCTACAGCTTTGTCAACAGCATCGTTTCCATTTAATAATTTTATATAGTGTTCTAAGTTGTCGCCAACATCAGAGAAGTGTAAAAAGGCATCTTTGGGAGTTCCCATAGAGATAAAGGCCGCTCTAATTCCGCTCATAACTTTATGAACTTCGGCCATATAAATGTCACCAACAGTACGTTGATTTTCTGGTGCTTCAATAAATAATTGCGCTAGTTCTCCATTTTCTACAAGCGCTATCCGGGTTTGTTTTCCCGTTCCGTGAATTATAATTTGATTTTTCATGTAAAATTTTCATGAAACTACTCAAATTGTTCAAAAAAAGATAAAGTAGGCTTTGGTCTATACTTAATAAATACTGTTGCAATAAAGCAAACAATTACCGTAAGAAAATAACAAAGATAAATCTACATTAGATTTAAACAAAAGTTTACACTGTTGTTTCCTTCGGTTTTATTCAGCTTAGAAAACGTGTAAAGAATAGGTAAGATTGACCAATTACTTAGCGATTTTGTTCTGTAGGAAACTAATTAATGTGGTTTGGTCAAACCTATAAAAAATTACGAGCGATTTTTTAAGATTAAAAATGTATAGAAAAGGTTACAAAATTCAGTTTGAACAAAATAAGCAGTGGTTAACTGATTAATTTGTAAAGGTTTGTGTGGATGAGAAATAGGAAACATCAACAAATTGATTCAAAGTTATTTATCTAAATCGATGATTGGTGTATAAACTTAAAATCGAATTCAATTTAGGATAGAGTTTAAGCAAAAAAAACAGATTAAGACCATTTTGAATGAAATGATTTTGAAATTGCTTTTATCTATATTTAAAATGAATTTTGGTGATGTTAAAAATAAGCTAAACTGTACATCGCAAAAATTCTGATACATAACGATTTTACAGTCAGATAAAATTTATTCTTTCACACGTTTAATTTTTGCCCCGATAGTGTTGAGTTTTTTTTCTAGAAACTCATAACCACGATCGAGATGATAAATTCTCAGAACCTCGCTGTTTCCTTCAGCAACCATTGCAGCCAAAACAAGGCTAACAGAAGCTCTAAGGTCGGTACTCATAATGGAGGCCCCTGATAATTGACTATTTCCAAGTACATGAACACTGTTTTGTGCAATTTCTAAGGAAGCGCCTAAACGATTTAGTTCAGGTACATAAGAAAATCTGTCAGTATAGATTGTATCTGTAATTACCGATCTACCTTCAGCAAGGGTCATTGCAGTTGCCCATTGAGCTTGTAAATCTGTTGGGAATCCAGGATACACATCTGTAGTAATCGAAACAGGATTAATTTTTTTCGGAGCTTTAACATAAATATCTGTTCCAGTAACAGTTATCGTTGCACCGGTTTGTTTAAACTGTTCGATGAAATGTCCCAGGTCGTCGGGGTCGGAATGGGTAATCGTAATTTCAGATTCAGGATGCATTATGGCTGCTAACATATACGTTCCCGTTTCAATTCGGTCGGGAGCATTATCAAGTGAGGTTCCTTTCAGAGCCGTCACGCCATTAATGACTAAAGTTGAATTTCCGATGCCTTCAATAGAAGCACCCATTTTTACCAATGCTGTACAAAGTTGAACAACATCGGGTTCCTGCGCCACATTATGCAACACGGTTTTACCATTGGCTAATACCGCTGCCAAAACAGCATTTACGGTTGCACCGACACTACGTGGATTAAATGTAAATTCTCCTCCGGGAATACCTGTTTTAGGGGCTTTTGCAATCACATAACCTTTATCCATAGTTATTTCGATTCCAAGAGCTTTTAATGCTTCGACGTGTAAATTAACAGGTCTTGGTCCCCAAGCACAACCTCCAGGAAGAGAGACTTTTGCATAGCCGAAACGTCCAACAAGAGCACCAAGCATATAAAATGATGCTCGCATTTTACGAACAAGATCATAAGGTGCTTCCAGTTTATTTACGCTGGATGCATTAAATACAAGACTCCTTTTATCTTCAAAAAAAGTTACCTGACAACCAGTTTCTTTTATAACATTTATAAACGTATAAATATCTTGAAGTAGAGGAATGTTGTTTAATTGTACGTCACCATCAGCTAATAGGGAAGCAGCCATTAAGGGTAGAGCTGCATTTTTTGACCCGCTGATAGCAATTTTTCCTTTTAGAGGGGTTTGCCCCTCAATAATAAATTTATCCAATTATTCAATCTCCAGAAGTAATTCACCTTTTTCGACAGACTGACCAGCAATGACTGCGATAGATTTAACAGTTCCCGCAAAAGTGGTTTTTAATTCATTTTCCATTTTCATGGCCTCTAATATAATAACAGCTTGCCCAATTTCAACTTTATCTCCAATAGCAACTGTTACAGATATAATTTTACCTGGCATAGGTGCGGCAATTTTCCCTTCTGTGGAGTCGGATGAATCATTAAATCCCATTTTCTCCATCAGAATAGCCATTTCGTCTTTAACCGTAAATTGATATAGATTGCTTTTATGTTGAAAACTTACTTTTGTACCATTCACTTGCACATTATATAGCTTATAAAATGAATGGTCTAACTTAACCGTAAACGAACCGTCTTTTTGAGGCATCCAATCAAAAGTGGAAGTCTCATTAAACAAAGTAATTAAATTTTTTTCAGGAATGGCTGTTTCTACACTGCCATTGTCTGTAACAATTTCAAATTTCATATCATTCTCACTTGTTTTAACATATTCAAGCCACGAGCTGTTGCCTGAAAAAAACAACCTTCAACATGATCTAAGTCATAAAAAAAAGTTTTTTTAAGGCTCGATTGTTCCGTTTGCCCAACCGCTTTTATTAAACCCTGATGCAATAATTGCATCAAATCATCCCTGATTTCACCTTTTTGCAATTTAGTTTCCTCTTGAATTGTGTTGTACGATTCAGGAAAAATTAATTGTTCAAGTATGTTACGTTGAGATCCGGTAATCTTTTTCATGTTTTTTTTCTTGCTACATAATACGCAATGCTGTAAAGATATAAAAGTTCAACATGATGCAATTCAGATATTTGAGACTTCTTTCTATGAAATTTATTAGATATAATTAAAATCATAATTAATACCCAAATTTATTCCCGAAATCGAACTAATTTTTTTTAAAAGTGATTAATTGCCACAATACTAAGTTTGAACCTGTATCTTTGCTAGCTAAATAAATTCTCGAAAATGAGTGATTTAAAGAAACTGATTCAAGTAATTAAGTTATTTCTTGAATGAAGCCCAAATTTGTCGTTAATTTAAAATAATGTCCAATACGTTCACCGTTTCCGTAATAACAACAAAAATTCCGCATCATTCCTTTCATAGTGGATACGAGCAATTAATAAAATACTTGCCAGAGTCAACAGAAATTAAGTTTGTGAAAAGAGGACATGCGACTAATGGGTTATCACGGTTAATCGAAGTTGGTTTGCGGTTTTTCACTACAAGTAGATGGTATCAGTGGGATGGAGTGATTGCTGATTTATTTTCTGCGAAAATTCTATCTCGTAAAAAATCAATAGTACATTATTTATATGGTGATTCATCAGTTGGTTTAATTCCGTATGTAAATGGGTATTTGCCAGGAAAATTAATTTTGAGCATTCACGCTTGTCCAACCGATTTCAATGAGGTGATTCAATTTCCTCATTTATTAAAAAATGTGGATGGCTTAATTTTACTAGGCTCCAATCAAAAAGAATATTTTGAATCTCTTTTAATTGATTCCCCAAAATTACATGTAATTCCACATGGTGTAAATATTGAATTTTTTACACCAGTAGCAACCAAACCTGAAAACGAATACCTTAACGTATTGTTAGTAGGAAATTGGCGTAGAAATTTTGAATTATATGGCACGGTGATTGAAGCGTGTGAATCGGAAAAAATGATTTTTCATGTTGTTACACAATCCTTTAATCATCATCATTTTCGTGGTTTTAGAAATGTAAAACTCTATTCCACTATTTCAGATGACTGCTTAAAGGAATTATATCAGTTTTCAGATGTGTTATTCATGGCATTAACGGATGCCGTTGCCAATAATGTGTTACTAGAAGCTGCGGCCTGCGGTTTACCCATAATTTGTGAAGATATTGGAGCAGTAAGAGACTATTTTTCAGATGAGGAAATCGCCTATTTTGAACCAAATGCAGCTTCACAAGTAATTGATTTACTTAAACAGGCGAATAAAAATCGTACAGATTTGTTCATTAAAAGAGATAAAGCCCTACTAAGAGTTCAAGAATATGCTTGGCAGCAAATCGCAAAAAAGACGTTTCAATTTTACGAAAGCGTCATAAATGCATAGAACTAGAAAAAAAGTAAAAAAGTTTTGTGAATAAAGTGATTTAAACGCTAGGTAATTTTTGCAAATAGCTGGTTCGTTCCTATTTTTGCACCTCAAAACGTTGAGACCATACAGTTGAGTACTGCACTCAATCCATCAAATATTAAATCAACTAATGTATTTTTTACTCAATCAAATTTTAGTTTTAGATATACTTATCTACGTATTTCTATTTCTTTACACTATTGGAGCATTATTGATTACAGTCTATTCAATTGGGTTCTATCATTTATTATTTCTTTTTGTATTTAAACATAAAAAATACAAACGTCTAGCGCCACAATATGAAGACGATCAGTGGCCATTCGTTACCGTTCAAATACCGATGTATAATGAAAAAGCAGTAGCTAAAAGTATAATTGATAGTTGTGCGCTTTTAGATTATCCCAAAGATAAATTGGAAATACAAGTAATTGATGATTCAACAGATGAAACGCTAGAAATTGTAAAAGAAAGAGCAACGTTTTGGAATGAGAATGGAATTAATGTAACCATCGTGCATCGTGAAAAGAGAGAAGGATTTAAAGCAGGAGCATTGCAACATGCCACTCAATTTGCAAAAGGAGATTTTCTAGCCATCTTTGACGCTGATTTTCGACCAAATAGCGATTTCTTAAAAAAAACAGTTGGCTATTTTATAGATTCTAAGGTTGCCGTAGTTCAAACACGTTGGGGACATTTAAACAGGGAATTTAGTATGTTAACTCGTGCTCAATCGTTACTTCACGATGGATTTTTCATAATTGAGCAACAAGCTAGAGAAATTGGGGGCTATTTGTTACGATTTAATGGAAGTGCTGGTATTTGGAGAAAAGAAACAATAAGTGATATTGGAGGTTGGTCATCAGACACGATAGCTGAAGATCATGATATGTGTTTGAAAGCGCAATTAAAAGGATGGAAGTTTATCTATGATTTTCATGTTGTTGCTCGAGCTGAATTACCCCTAACCATGACTGATTTTAAAATTCAACAACACCGATGGACTAAAGGCAGAGGTCAAAATATTAAAAAATATTTCTGGAAACTGCTAAAAGCCGATTTAAAACCCATGGTTAAGTTTCACGCTATGTTTGATTTGATTAATGTGTTTGTTTTAGTTGGTATTTTATTGCTTAGTCTTACAAGTATTCCTGTAGCCTTGTTTATTCAAATAAACCCTGTTATACAAAAAGTAATGGTTTATTTAACCATTAGTTTGATAAATGTATTGATATTGCCATGGATTACTTGGCTGATTATGGAGCAATATGCATCCTCGAAAACAGAACGAATTAAAGAGTTCTTCAAAACATTATTCCCTTTTATACTAACTATTGTAGGCTTGCCCTTTTTCTTAACGGTTTCTCTCTTGGATGGTTTTTTTAATAAAAAATCTTTTTTTTATAGAACTTCAAAACACAGTAGTGTTAGCAAAGCTTTACCATGGAAGGGGAATTTGTATAAACCAAGTGAACTATCCGTTATAACATGGTTCGAAGGCTTTTTTGTTCTTTTTTTTATTGGAGCAATTGTAGCAGATTTTAGTGTTGGTTTCTTTGGTTTTTTACCTTATCACCTATTGCTTACTATCAGTTATTCTTTTTTATTCATTCAATCATTTAAGAAGGTTTAGACGGTATGCAGGAGTTTATAGATTGGTTACTGTACGGATATTCTATAGCAACTTGGTATGAGTGGGTATTTTTAATAAGTACAAGCTTGTATGTATTTTTAATTTTATTTCTAACAATAGGAAGTTTATTTAATCCTAAAACAACTGAGAGTTCAGAAGC
Source organism: uncultured Chitinophagales bacterium (assembly GCA_964575925.1). GTDB lineage: Bacteria > Bacteroidota > Rhodothermia > Balneolales > M1805 > M1805. The sequence continues at coordinate 7,707 of CAZNTR010000079.1, read as the reverse complement.
GCCAATAACAAAAGTAACGGTTTTAGTAAGTGGGAGAAACGAAGAAAGAGATTTTCCAGATTGTATTGATTCTATACTAAACCTCGATTATCCCAAAGATTTAATACAAATTGTTTTGGTTGATGATCTTTCAACTGATAAAACAAGAGAAATTATAGACGAGTACGCTCGTAACCATTCCAATGTAGTAGCGCTTCACACTAAAGATTTACCTGATAATGGGTTAGAAGCAAAAGGTCGCGGAATTGCTCATGGTTTTGGTGTAGCTACGGGTGAATGGGTATTTATAACAGATGCCGATGCAAGTGTGCATCCTAAATGGATAAAACATAGTTTACAGGGTGTTAAAGAAACAGATGGGATTATTGGTGGCGCTTTAGTTGTAAATCCAGTTGGAATAGTGGGTAAAATTGAACGAATTTCATGGGCTTTTGTACAATTATTTAATTTAGGATTAGCAGGTTATGGTGTTCCTTTTGCTTGTGTAGGGCCCAATATTATTATCAGAAGAAGTATCTACGAAAAAGCAGGAGGTCTAGAAAATGCAAATTTTTCAATTGCTGAAGATTTAGCTTTAATGGAAATGAACGCTGATGCGAGGTATAAAGTACGAACGCTTTTTAGTGAAGAAACTACTGTTACTTTAAAACCTGTGCCAAGTTTTAGACATTTAATTAGCCAACAACGCCGATGGTTTAGAGGTGGAATTGATCAAGGGAAAGACTTTTTCTGGATTTTATGGATTGCTTTTACTTGGGGATTTTCTGCAGCAACTTGGTATTGGTTTGCTTGGTTGTTAAATCCACAATTATATATTAGTTTAGTTATATTTAAGCCTTTAATTGAAGTAGCTTTTCTAAGTATTCAAAAAAAGAGATTAAATGTGAAGAAGTATGTTCGTTATATGATAATTCTTCAAGTTTATTTACCACTGGTGTTTCAAGTTTTTATTCCATCGTTCTTGTTTACAAAGAAAATAAAGTGGATGGGTGATAATTATTCAATCGATTTTAAATAAGTTTAAAAGGTAATTTTATGGCAGTATATATTCACGATATCGAAACGCTGGTATCTGATATCTCCGGTACTCAAGAAGAATTCCGCGATTTCGTAAAAAAGTTCGTTGTTAAACCAGATGATAGGTTAACTAGACTCATTGTTCAACGCTTGTATTCTAATTCTGGAATTGAAACTAGACAATCATTTTTGAATGAAATTTATCGGCATGAAGAGGGTGGGTATAATCTTTTTTATGATGGGCTAAGCGATACGGTAAAAACACCTGGAACTGCAGAACGGAATAAAATCTATCAGATTGAAGCTCGTAAAGCGGTTTCAAAAATTTCTGAGCGAATCGTCACCAAAAATGGGTGGGATAAAGACGAAATTACTCATGTAATAACTGTTTCTTGTACAGGTTTTTATTCTCCAGGGCCTGATATGGATATTGTGAATCATTTAGGTTTGAAAAGAACAACTTCAAAGTATCACCTTGGATTTATGGGGTGCCATGCGGTTTATCCAGGATTTCAATTAGCTCAGCAAATTTGCCAAGCCGACCCAAAAGCAAAAGTTCTTTTAGTTTCTTTTGAAATGTGCACCTTGCATTTAAAGTTCGATAGTTCTGTTGATTCAATTTTATCTGCTTCCCTTTTTGCAGATGGATGCGGGGCTGCATTAATTAGCTCAGATAAACCGACAAATGAACATTATTATGAAATAAATAAATTGAAAACGATAAGCGCTGCGGTTGGCACTAAAGATTTATTGTGGGATGTAGGAAATGAAGGGTTTGATATTATTTTATCTCCTGAAGTACCCAAAATTATTGGTAAACATATTCCTGAGTTAATTCAGGATTTATTTGGTGAAATTCCAGTTTCTCCCGATAATGTTGATATTTGGGCTTTACATCCAGGTGGTCGCGCTATTGTTGATGAGTTTCAAAAAGCTATGAATGTAGCTGATGAGAAGATTTCTTGGTCCCGCGAAGTGCTTAAAAATTATGGAAATATGAGTAGCGCAACTATTCTTTTTGTGATGAAAGAGTGGTTAGGGCAAGGAAAAGGGAATGTAATAGGGATTACTTTTGGTCCTGGACTTACCGTTGAAACGGGGCATTTTACGTTGGTATAAAGATATTTTATTATAAATAAAAGTCATTCCGAGTGAAATCGAGGAATCTTCGATTTACACTGTGTTGTGTTAATAAGGAAGATCTCTCCACTGCGATTCGTTTGAGTTATTGGCTTTTTGAATGAGAGTTTAGGCTTATCTACGATCGAGATGACATTTTTTTCTCATTCATCCTTCATCATTTCTCATTCTGTTTTACGCCATTACTGGCGCTTCCATCACATCAGGTATAGCTCTTTCGTAGCGTTTGTTTAATTCTGAAACTTCGATGTTTAGAACGTCTTCAATAACTAATTCATTTCCGCCAACTTCACCTAATGCGTAAAATGGAATCATGGCTTCGTTAAAATGTGCTCTAACTTCATCCAATAATTCTTCTTTTACAGTTATTACAACTCCTGATTGAGCTTCTGAGAATAGTTTTTCTGTTAGACTTCCATCTAAATCAGATATTGAAACCGAACAGCCCATTTTTGAGAAGATTGCTTTTTCTGCTAGAGTGATAGCTAAACCACCATCAGAAATATCGTGAGCAGATTGAATGTAGCCTGCTTTTATGGCATCCAATAAACTGTCTTGTAATGATTTTTCAAATAACAAATCTAATTCCGGTGCATCTCCTGAGGTTTTTTTATGAACCCAGCTCAAATATTCAGTACCGCCAAGTCCTTTTCTGTCCGCACCGATATAGACAACAACATCTCCGTCCTGTTTAAAACCTGGAGTAGTTGTGTGTTTGCTTACACTTTCAATCAAACCTAACATTCCAATTGTTGGAGTAGGAAATACCGCGCCTTTAGGATTTTCGTTGTAAAACGATACATTACCACCAGTTACTGGAGTGTCTAAAACGCGACAAGCATCGCCCATTCCACTTACTGCTTCTTTGAAAATCCAATAAAGTTCTGGTTTATAAGGATTTCCGAAATTCAAGCAATTTGTTATTGCAAGTGGTTTTCCACCAGAGCAAACTACGTTTCTTGCTGCTTCAACAACGGCAGTTTGACCGCCTTTTCTTGGATTCAAATGAACATAACGACCGTTACAATCAGTCTTAACAACTAAACCTTTATCGGTTCCTTTGATGCGAATTACGCCACTATCTGAAGCGCCAGGGCCAGTTACGGTATTAGTTCTAACCATGGTATCATATTGTTCAAAAACCCAACGTTTAGATGCAATATTTGGAGAATTGATTAAGTCTAAAAGAGTTTTTGAGTAATCATCTATGTTATCAAAAGCTGATAAATCTTCGTTTTGAACATTATCTAAATAATCAGGGCGTTTTGTTTCGCGATCATATTGGGGAGATCCACCGCCTAAAACTAGAGAATCAGCAGGAATAGAGGCTTTTACTTCGCCATCTTTGTGATATTCAACGCATTCAGTATCTGTTACTTCACCAATAATTACAGCGTGTAAATCCCATTTTTCGAATACATCAATAATTTCTTGTTCGCGACCTTTATGCGCCACAATTAACATGCGTTCTTGACTTTCAGAAAGCAATAATTCGTAAGCAGTCATACCAACTTCACGCATAGGAACTTTATCCAAGTCGATTTTCATTCCCACTTTGCCTTTTGCACTCATTTCTGAAGAAGAGCAGGAGATACCAGCGGCACCCATGTCTTGCATTCCAACAATAGCGCCTGTTTTGATTGCTTCAAGAGAAGCTTCGAGTAATAATTTTTCGGTGAATGGATCACCAACTTGAACGCTTGGACGTTTTGCTTCAGATGCTGCTGATATTTCTTCGGATGCAAACGTTGCACCGTGAATTCCATCTCGTCCTGTGCTTGCACCAACAATAAGTACAGGATTTCCTTTCCCTAAAGCGATAGCTGAAACGGTTTCATCTGCTTTTACAATTCCTACGCTCATGGCGTTTACGAGAGGATTTCCTTCGTAACTCTCATCAAAATAGACTTCGCCGCCAACAACTGGAACGCCAAATGCATTTCCATAATCTGCGATTCCACGAACGACACCATCCAACAAATATCGAACACGTGAATTTTTTAAACTACCAAAACGCAAGGAGTTAAGAGAAGCAATAGGACGAGCGCCCATAGTAAAAATATCACGGTGAATACCGCCAACACCAGTTGCTGCACCTTGATAGGGTTCAACTGCAGAAGGGTGATTATGACTTTCAATTTTGAACGCACAGCCTAGTCCTTCGCCGATGTCAACAAGTCCTGCATTTTCTTCGCCAGCGCCAACTAAAAGTTGTTTACCTTCGCGTGGGAGTGTTTTTAATAATTTGATGGAGTTTTTATACGAACAATGTTCACTCCACATTACCGAATAAATGCCTAATTCAGTGAAAGTTGGGGTTCTACCTAAAAAATCTTTTATTAATTCGTACTCATGTTCATTAAGTCCATGTTCTTTAACGAGTTCTGGGGTAACTTCAGGTTCAATGATTGGCTGATTAGACATAATCTCGGTTTTTTATGGGTTTTAAAATCGGTCTAAGTTACCGAAGTTTGTCCATTTTTGTTGAACAGAATAGTGAATAAAAGAAGAAAAAACGTTGTTTGTGGCTTGGGATTCGGCGTAGTAATTTTTTGTGATTTGATAGATTTGTGGGAATCGAGTTTTTTGGAGTGTCCCAGATTTAAAGCTCAGCTTTAACCCCCCCCCCTTGCGCCTGAAAATATTGCCGTTGAGACAAGCTGAACTACGAAGGGGGTTTGGGGAATGTAAATTCTAATTTAAGAGTCCACTCCAAAAAGTCAAATCTTTAGGTTTAAACCCTTCCAAATAAAGTAAAATGAGTAAATAGTTTGCTAAAAACTACTTTTCGGAGTACAATCATTTAATAATTGTTTGCAAGTAAATATCTTTGCTTGCTTAGACAATGAAATTATGTTTTTTGAATTGGTTCATTATTGAAATCAATGTCTAAAGTTTTATTAGTACCGAATGCTCGTGCGCATTCAGCCTCCGTGTCTCTTTGATGTACATTCAGTTTTATTAATAACTTATCATGGTAAAAGGGGGAGTTTTATGCTTAGAGATTAACTTAGGATGGAGTGAGTGCACAATTTAGAGAAGCACGAGCGGACGCTTGCGCTAGAAACGGCTCGCGTTTGAAACGGGCACGAACGGAGGCTCGCGCTAGATTCGCATTCATTACTAATTAAATCTTACTTTTTAGATTTTATAAACTCTAATAACTGTTTAAAATCATCGAAGCAAAAAGTAGCTACTTCACGTTTTTTTTCGTCTGTTTCTTGTGTAAACCAGGCTACATCCCAACCATAACCTGTTCCGCCTAAAACATCTGAGGAATAAGAATCACCGACATATAAAATTTCATCGGTTTTTACTCCAGAAATTCTTGTTGCAGCATCAAAAATTCCGGGTTGAGGTTTCATTACACCAACATCTTCGGAAATTAACGTGATGATTTTATGTGAATTAAGACCAAACGTACCCAATTTAACTCTTTGTGTTTCCGCAAATCCGTTTGTTAAAATTCCAACAGGATACGTATTCATTATTTCCTGAAAAGCTTCTTCAGCGCCAGGTTGCCATTCCCAAAATTTTTGATAAAATTCAATGTACTGATCGCCAACTTTTTTCCAGTTCAAATCGGAATTAATACGGTATAGAGTACGTTCAAAACGAGTTCTTTGAAGCGTATCTCTGTCAATTTCACCACGACCGTACATTTCCCATAAAATCACATTTATATGATGATAAATTTCTTGAAGTTGGTCAACGCTAGCAAGTGATTGTAAATCAAACTCTACCCAGATTTGTTCGAGGGCTAATTTTTCTGCTTTTCTATGATTTAACAAGGTGTCGTCTAGATCGAAATAAATAAAACGATACGGCAAAATGGATGGAATTAAATGGATTTATTGCGGAGAGAGAGGGATTCGAACCCTCGAACCGATTACTCAGTTAACGGTTTTCGAGACCGACCCATTCAACCACTCTGGCATCTCTCCTGAAAAATGAGTTTTCTAAATTACACAAATACGGCATAAACAAAAAGAAGTGAATTATAAATGATGAATGAGGAAATCATTTTATTGACAAATATTTACTGAATTGAGTTTGGTTTAAGAATCTTAAATTCGAACTTGAAATTTTTTGAGTTTCCAAAATATTGTTGGTTAACTATTGCTTAAAGCATAACAAGATCTAATTCGCAACGTGTACTTTTACGTTTACAATCATACATTACGCCGAGATAGTACTTCGAGGTTCTTCGAATCGGGTTAGAGCCAGAGATGACCGTTTTATGCTTAGATTGTATCTGAAAACATTTTTTCATCTTGCTGTGGTGTGGCATTGCATATCCTTAGTAATTCCGAGATCAAAAACGAACTCTGAATTTGAGTCAAAAGATTAAATTTTCTAGAATGGAATAACTCATAAAATAGAATGACAGTTGTCTAACTCGTCTCATCCATAACTTTTATTCATTTGTTCTCCATTACTTGTCCATATATCATCCATAAAATTATGGAGAAGTAAAGAACAATTTAAGAATGAAATATTGGGAACACTCATGTTTAAACAGAGACAAGGTAGGGTCAGTATTAATGCAGATTGCTAGAAGACACAAACCTCAATAGAAATTAACATACTATGGGAAAAGTAGGAAATGGGTCGAATGTTTCGGGAAAAATTGGCCCGGTAGAATATTACACTCGAAATGGGAAAGAATTAGTCCGTTCAGCGCCAGTTTTGGCTAGTAAACGCACTCGTAAGCGTAAAGAAACCTTGCCACAGAAAATGACTCGCATGCGATTCAAATGGGCATTTCACATGATTGGTGAAATACGGCAACACATCGATGAATTGTATCAAGAAATAAAAGGGAAGGAATCGCCCTTCCATAAAACGGTCGGGCGAATCGTGAAAACAACTCTAAGAGGAAACGAGCCCGAAACCCTAGAATTCGATTTTGAAATGTTGCCTGTAGCACATGGAAGTCTCGTTTTCCCCGCACGCTTCCAAAAAAATCTGCTTGAAACAGATGAAACAAAACAAATAGAACTGTCATGGGATGCAGGACTAGGCGATTCTGAAGATACTCTAAGTTTTCTAGCCTTTTGGTTAAGTCCAAAAACAAGCAAAAAAGAAGAACCTGATTCGCTGTTTCTATCACGATTAATCCACACAAAAACCAAACGTAAAGAAGCTAAGTATGTAATTGATATTTCAGCATTACCGGATCGTGAAGCGCTAAAAGATTTACCGATGTGTGTGTATGTTTATTTCAAAAATAAGGATAAAAAGTTGAACTCGGATTCAGTTTGTGTATTTAGATTTGGGTGGGGAGTGATTGTTTTTTTGGTGATTGTTTTAAACTGGAATCTTATTTAAGTATTTTTTGAGTAATAATTTTGAGAAAAAATTGGATTTACTTAAATTGGAATGAAGTATTAAGGGTATACCAATGTCGCTGTTGATGTAGAATTAGTATGCTTTTGGTGTCTGTATAAACAAGTTGGCAACAAGCTAAAAAAACCGAGAAAACAGAAAATGAAGAACGAAAAATGGAATGAAATCTGCTTTTTACTATCCGACAATATTCGGACTGAT
>CAZNTR010000078.1:0-17795 GCA_964575925.1 uncultured Chitinophagales bacterium | reverse complement strand
TCAACCTAACTGCGGGAACAAACTTCGATGCGGAATCGAATTCCAGTGGAGGGATCTTCCTTATTATAATGCAGAATGTATCACTAAGAAAAAAATAATTTAAAAAAATGGGAAGATTTTAAGTTTTCAAGCGTCTTAAGAGCATGAAAACATATTACGTATACATAATAACCAACAAAAATAAGACTGTATTATACATTGGCTTCACCAATGATTTAATTATCAGATTATTTCAACATAAAGAAGCCTGTATTAATCATACAGAGACATTTACAGCCAACTATCAGTGCCATCATTTACTCTATTTCGAAGAATTCGAAAACCCATTAGAAGGAATAGAACGCGAAAAGCAATTAAAAAAGTGGAACAGAAAGAAAAAAGAATGGCTCATTGAAAAAGAAAATCCAACAAGGAAATTTCTAGAACAAGAATGGGAAGAATTTAATTAAAAAAGTCAAAAAAACGGAAGATTCTTCGACTACGCTCAGAATGACCCTTTTTTTAAAAAATCAAAAATCCCTAAGTCATCTCGACCGAAGATGAGCCACTCCCCTAATTCCAAGGCAAGAACCCCAAACGAATCGCAGCGGAGAGATCTTCCATTTTAAACACAAAAGTCAATCAAGAATGTGTTCATCTTTATCAACAAGCCATGCAAAAATTGGAAGATTCTTCGACTACGCTCAGAATGACCCTTTTTTTTAAAAATCATAAACCCTTAAGCAGTAAGCTTTCTCTTTTTGTGCTCCTCAATAAACTCTGAAGGTTTCAAACTCGTAAAATCACTAAAAATGCGGTAAAACGTTGTTCTAGAATTAAATACACTTCTATCTAGCACTTCATCAATCGAAAGTTTATCATCTTGAACCAACATTTCTTCAAATGTTTTCTGTCTTTGACTGTTAAACTTATCTTCCAAGCTTGCTCGATAATCATCCAGCGCTTTTGTAAACTTTGTATAATCACCTAATTGAGCAAAATATTTCACTTCTGCCTCTGCTTTTAAATCACCATATTGGTTGAGTAAATAGCGCTCAGTATATATTTTGCTTGAATCTAATTTTACTCTAGCACTCTTTAGCATTCCTTGTTCAATATCAATTAATGCACTTAAATTCCACATACTTTCACTTAAATCTAACCAATCTTCTGGTTTCCAATTTTCAAGTGCTTTATTTAAATAGTTACGAGCATTTTTATAATCCTTTTTAAATAAATAGGCATGTGCAATGTTATGAAGAACTCTGTGTTCAGTAACATGATCATCCAATTGTCGAGCATAATCTAATGCAATAAAATCATATTCCACGCTTTTATCTGCATTTCCCATGTCTAACTCATAATTTGCCATATTCTCATAACTCAACATCACATAACCTGAATCTTGTTTTGGAATAAAGTAATTCAATGCTTTTTGCGTTACTTCTAAGGCTGCTACAAAATTATTTTGCTTTCTGTAAAGCAACCCTAGATTAATCCAAATTCTACCAATTGTAGCAGAATCATCAATCTGAGCTGCAAATGTAGCCGATTTTTGATAAGCTTCAAGCGATTTAACAATGTCATTCGATAAATCATAATTTATACCAATATTATTCCAAAATGCATTTGCTTAATCTAAATTTGATTCTAAATACGGATTCTCAGCACCACTTAAATAGTACTGTTGAGAAATATAATATTGACTGTTAAAGTAATATAATAGACCAAGTAAGTAATTTGATCGAGTAATAAACTCATTGTTGCCCTCTAATTTACTTTCTTCCATCAAAGAATCTGCACGTTGAATTAAATAAGTGAGCGAATCTGGAATAGAGCGTCGTATTGAATTAAATCGTTCTTTAAACGTTTCAGGAGTTAGATTTTGTGAAAAACTTACCGTGTAAAAAAAACCAAAAACGACACATAGAAATACTTTTTTTCTCATAAAATCTACACTAATTATTTTTGTTAAATTGATTTAGTATAGATAAAAAAAAAGAAACGATAGTAAGAATTCCAAAAATGAATCTCAATTTATTGTGATCGAAACTATTTTACGCCGCTTTTTCCCGAGTTCTCGATTAGATATTTAGTAAAATTGTTTGCTAGTTTTATACCAGGCTTTATGGTTTTTTCTCAATTTTCAATTTCTTCTTAGAAATCCTAAACTAATAAATGGTGGCTTGGACTCTCCTAACTTTCGGTGTTAGACAATAAAATAAACGATATCGAGAGATAGCGTCAGTGACAAACAAATTTTAACCAAAATAAAATCAATAATTTGCCACCATCGCTTCCCTTCTATTATACTATGATTAGGAATCTATTTTGAAAAAAGAGTTTATTTAAGCTGAATGAATATCTTATTATAAAACACGTTCAAATTGATTGTAACATACAAGAAGATTAAACAAGATTATATTTAAACTTAACCCTTAATCAGCACTTAAAAAATATCCCGAATGAGCCCTAACGATTTTTTTAACAAACATTGTCGCTTCAAATAATCCTCCTCATGTATCCTAAACTAGCAGAATAATCTCCAATTCTAATGAAAAGTGATGGAGGTATTTAGCGAAGTCTATTTCCATCATGATAAAAATCACGAACATGCTTTTTTCTGCTGCAAGTGCGGCCTTAATCCGTTTAATTTTTTTTGAAAACTTTCTATTTGCTTAGGTGGCATGCTACAATAATAACTCAAGTTTGGGATAATAGCTGAGATAAGATTAATTCCTTTAGCATTTATTTAAAGAATCTGAGTTCAGAAGAATCCTGAATCCAAATACTCTTCCCAAAACCTAAAACTCCAAAATCATCTCAAACTGCTTCCCTTTTGGTTCTACCGAATACGATTTCATAAACTCCGTAATCGACTCACAATTCACATCAGTATTAATCATTTTAATTCTTTCAGTATTTGCAAACTTCAGCACTTCTTGAATAAGATTTGTCGCTATTCCCTGTCTTCGAAATTTCTTATCAACCGCAATTTGTGTTATGTCTCCAGAAATAGGTTCAAACAAACAATAGCCAATTAATTGCTGATCCTTAAACACGCCGATTTTCTTAAAATCATCCGGTTTTCTTAAAATTGCTTCTATACTATTCTGCCAAGATGGAGAAAAATCCCAAAAATCACTAACGAATTTAAAATAAGTTTCATCAATTTGATGTATTGAATTGTCCGAAGGAAGTTCTTTTGCGCGAAACTGAAACACATCTTTTGGTTCACTAAAATAGTTGAACTCTCTACTTACTTGAAATCCAAGTTTTTTATAAACTGATACTGCGCTCGTATTATGTTGCAAGACCTCCAATACATACGAAGAAACTCCTGCCTCTTTTAAAATCGGAATAGAATGTGTGAAGATTTTACTTGCAAGTCCTTGACCTCGATACTCTTTTAAGGTCCCGGTGCCCGTATCATAAGCAGTCTGAACTCCATTAAATAGCCCAATTCCATTCAACATAAACGAAACTATTTTTTCCTGATTAAATACCGCAAATGATAATTCAGGAACAAAACCTCTTCGAAGTAGCATTGCGCGCACTTCTTCTTTTTTGAACTGAATTTCATATTCCACAAAAGCTTTGACAAACGCTTCAAAAATTAAGTCAAAGCTGATTCCGTATAGTGATTTTATGGTTTCTATACGCTAGATGATTTATTTCTGAAATACTAAATTATATGAATTGTTGAAGAATTCTATCTCAATGAAAGCTCAATAGGAAGTACAATTAATGTAAGATACTCAAATTCGGACTTTGACATTTTGTAAAGTTTAAATTTTGCAAATAAAATAAAAACAATAGCCTATTTGCGAAATATAGTTCTTATTTCAGATACGTCATTTTGTCCCTGGGCCTGACCCAGCATCTCGTCACAAGCAAAAATTTGGCAAAAAAACTACTCGTGGCGTGAAGTAAAACTAGACAGAGATCCTGAATCAAGTTCAGGATGATACAGGATAAAATCATGCTATAAGTCTTCCTTAGACGTGTAATTATGCGCCTGTATCAATCGGTAAACTGTGCGCTTTTTAAGTCCTTACTTTCTAGCAAAAACCTTTCCAAAACGCTTTATTAAACCTAAGGAACGTTTAAACAAAAATCATGCTGGGCTTCGACCCCACATCTTAGCCTAAGAACCAATCTATTCAAAGAAAAAGTGATTGTTGCGTAAAAAGATTTTTGACAGAGATAGCACTTCGTGGTTCTTCGAATCGTGTAAGGGCACGGGATGACCGTTTCTTTGTGAAAACCACTGCTTTTTTTTTGAAACGAAGTCCGAATTTGAGTAAGAAATTCGAAAATCTGATTTCAATTAAGACAAATCCTAAAGCCTTGATTTTATTCTAAAGTATTTCACAAACTAGTTCCAGAATAAGTCTCTAACCAATAAAATTTCTCAAGCAAATTAAAGCCAAATTAGAATGTTCAAATTCGTGTAAATAAACACTATTCCTCGTTAAAGTCTATTCCTGTCCGCTGTGTTGAACTTCTTTTTTTGTAGTTCCGCAAAAACTCAAACCAAAAGCGATAATCATGGCATTCTACAATAATGTCAAATGGGTTCTTGGCATTTTAGTCGTCTTTCTTTTAATCGTTGCAACGAACTTAATTGATAGAAATAATTTTGTTCGAGTTAGAGAATCAGTCGAAACTCTTTATGAAGATCGGTTAATCGCAAATGATTTACTTTTTGAACTAGCAAAAACCGTTCAAGAAAATGAAATTGCTGTCCATCTATCTGACACTTCATTTTTCAGAAAACAAAAAGAAAAAGCCAATACCGATATTCAGCGTTTTATTTCTCGATATGAACAGACAAAACTCACCAAAGAAGAACGTTTATTGTTCGATAATTTGAAGATGAATATCCAAACGATTCTAAAATTAGAACCTGAGTTTATCAATTCACGCTTCAAAAATAAGAACGAAATACTGCATCAAATTTCATTGGTAAAAGAGAACCTATACGACTTAACAAAAATTCAATTGAATGAAGGCAGCAGACAAATGTCAATAAGCAAACAAGCCATTGACACTGTTGAACTTTTCACCCAAATTGAAATCTATTTTCTAGCTTTTTTAGCTATTTTGATTCAAATAATTGTAATGTACAAACCAAAAGAGAGCTGAGATTAATTTCGTTTTTTTGAGAAACTTGAACCTAATAATTTAATTACGCATAATTCAGGAATAAAACCTCTCCCTCCTAACAAAAATATTATCGAAAGCTTAGTCCGTAATTTGGAGGGAGATTGAGGGGGTGCTCAATTCCAAAAAGCTATTAAAAAATAGTCTAAAGCCATTAGTTTAATTAATGATGCTAATCAAGCGCTCAATTAATTCGGACATTTATCGGACATTCTTCAATTTTATCGGACATTTATCGGACTTTCAATATATAATAAGTTCCTTTCCGTTCACCTACTTTTATTAAAATTCCTAATTCAATAAGTTTTTCAAAATCCCGATAAGCTGTTTTTTCTGTTAAATCAAACATGCCTCGATAAATGCTATTTGTTATTTCCCCATTTTCTTTTGCGTAAAGGACAGCTTCAATTTGTCTTTCACTCAAACCTTTCTCAAACAAATGATATTTTGTAAACATATTTTTGAATAGTGTAACACTTATTCCACCCGATACATTTTCAATTAATGGTTCAGGTAAACCAGCTTTTTTGCATTCATTTATGATTTTAATCGTTCCGCGTCCCCAGGCTTCAATTAATCCACCTTTGAAGAATGCACTTGCAAGTAATGGATTATGTGGTCGTGAAGAGTGTTTAATCTTCAAATCTTCTATTGTCAAATCATCAGGTAAAGAACCTTCATTCCAGACTATTAGTTTATCATCATAAACACTAATTTGAATTGGTGCGCCCATATAATCTCTATGCACTACAGCATTCAATATTACCTCACGTATTGCTTCGTAGGGATATTCCCAACCTTCAACGCGTTGCAAACCTTCATATGTGATTGGCGAAACAAAAAACTTTCTATCAAGCACTTCTAATGTTTTATCTGCTAATCGATAGGCATCACTTTCCACAACTTCCTGAAATTTCAAATCGTCATCTGTCTTGCCGAAACGACCTATTTTTACAAAGGCATTGATAAAAAAACGGCAAGGATTTTTCCCAAATAAAAGAATTGCTGAACGTTTTAGTTTTCCATCTTCCAATAATAGCAAGTTATCAAGAATTCGCTCAATATTTTCTTCATCTGCAATAAACGGTAATCTTTTGCTACTTGTGGCTCCTTTTTTAAAAGCTTCTATAGCAGAAATATCAATATTCTCAAATTTTGCTCTCGGTTCAATTACATCATCCCAAGTCTTTCCTGCCTTTTTCAACAGAAATTCATTCAACGTATTACCTTTTAGCTCCTGCTTTGTACTTCCGCTTCTGTAATGATATTTGCCGTGATAGGAAATAGGAACATCATATGGCTTTACATCAATTTCGATATAAGCTAGATCTTCTCGATGATGCAAATTGACATCACAGATAATTCCCAAATTGGTTTGTATTTTATTGGGAATCTCATCCATCAACCGTTTTGAATTACTTATGCCAACAAATTCACCTTTATCATTCATCCCAACGATTATTTTGCCTCCTTTGGCATTTGCAAACCCACAAATCCATTTTAGGTATTCATCACGCCAACTTTCTTTCCACTCTATATTTTGTTGTTCTGGCATTTTATTTATTCAGCTTATTATAGTATCGTTTTCGTTGTTTAAACATTTTTTCAAAGTAATCAATTTTTGAATCTCTATAATCAAAAATCACTGGTGGTTTATTTGAACGTTGAATTCTTCCGATGTATTGAATCAATTTCCCTTCAAATGCAAATGGATAAACAATAAATAAACATTCCAAATTACTAATATCGATTCCTTCACCAAGGTACTGACCTGTAGAAATTACTATTTTGAAATGACCTTGTTTTATTTGCTCAATTTTGCTTTTTCTAGCACTTTCTGAATCATCACCATGAATTGTTATTGTTTCATGTTTATCCTTCAAATAAAGGTTCAAAATGTCGACATGTGCTTTCCTTTCAGTCAAAATCAAAATGGGTTTAAACCTCCCTTCGTTTTGCTCAATGTCATTCAAAATCAATGAATTTCGTTGAGTGTCATGAATTAAAATTCGGGAAATGGTTTCGTATTTATCGATTTTATAATCAAAAGGAGCAAAGAGCTCGGTTTCTTTTACATTGATTTCGGTTTTGATATTTCGTTCCGCTAAAAACTCTTGTTGATTAACTTGATGAAGAATGTTCCCTATATAAACTTATATCAATTTCTCGTCATTGTTTTTTCGTTTTGGTGTAGCAGTTAATCCATACAAGTAAAATGCATTAAAGTTGATTATTGCTTCCCGAAATGATTTTGCTGGAATGTGGTGACATTCATCAATAATGATTGTACCAAATGCATTGGATATTTCTTTATAATCATCAATTCTTGATAACGATTGAATCATTGCAATGGTAATATGCTTTCCAATCTTTTACTTTTTATTTCCAATTTGTCCAATGTCTTTTTTCGGAATTTTTAAATTTTCAATAGAAAATTTTTTTATCAATTCCAAAAATTTCCATTGATTTTCAAATGGTTCAAAGGTTTCGGGATTGATGAAACACGAATTCATATTAGCTAATGAATTGCCCTGAAATGGGAGTGCAATTAAATTCCCTATTCCTTTCCCTGAATGCAAATCCTGATTTGGAAACAACCTGTCGAAACTTGGCTCCTTTTCAAAATGCGATATTATGTTTGAATGCCGCAACAATTCAAACATAATTTTTCGGCTCTTTTGAGCAGGAAAAGCATCTTCAAAAAAACACCCACAAATGACCTCCATTTCCTGAGCGGGAACGCTCTATGTAAGATGGAATTTTATGGTTTGTACAAGTATTGTGATGTTTAAGAATCGTTTCTTTCCAGTTTTGTTTGTCAAAATCAACAGCAATTAAAAAGGATGTATTGTCCTCAAGTAATGGATAAATGCCACAGGTTTCTTTTCCGGCAAAGTGTGATTCTAATGCGGAGTTATCGAAGGTGAAAATTCTTTGTTTTTGTAATCTTTGAAAGTTCCTCCTTGTGCCTTGTGTTTCTTGAAATCTGTCCAATCAACTTTGTAAGCAGGCATATATCCACTTCTTCCATCCTTTTCCCATCTAACTGCATAAATATCAGTTCGTCCTCGAAAAAGAGATTTATACAGGTTGATATTTTGCTTTTTATCCGTCACATTACAAATATATAGAATCTTGTGTGTGGTTGGAAAGAAATAGCTCTTTTGCAAGCTGAAGCATTAGATTGTGTGTCAGGGCTTGTAAATGTGCTTTTTATGCATTGGTTTTCACTGGGCTAATCTATATCGATTACAGCATAAACGCCTCGCATAATTCAGACCCAAAACATCTCCCCCTACCAATACTATTATCCAAAAGCTTAGTCCGTAATTTGGAGTGAGATTGAGTGGGTGCTCAATTCCAAAAAGTTATTAAAAAATATCTTAAAACTCGATGGATATGTTAACTCGTCCGCCCAAGCCTTTTTCAACGATTTCAAATAAGGTTTTTAACGTAATGTTACTTCCATCATTTTCAACCCTTGAGATATAGGGACGCTTTTTGTCGATTAGTATTGCCAAATCTTCTTGAGTCATATGTTGTTTTTCTCGTGCCTGACGAAGCATCAAGCCAATTCGAAAAGACTCTGATTCTCGTTCAAGTTCATCACGTCTTTCAGAACCAACGATTCCATAAATCTCGTCTTTAATCTCAGACCAAGATTGAGTTTTAGCAGTTTGATCATCCTTTTTCATTATAGTATTCTTTCATCAATTTTTCGGCTCGCTGAATTTCGCTTTTGGGAGTCTTTTGAGTCTTCTTTTGAAAACCAGTTAACAAAACAACTAGTTTATCTCCGTCAAAAAAACAAAAAACTCGCCATATATTATTTCCTAATTGAATTCGCGCCTCATAAAGTCCTGAGGTTCCTTCCAAATGTTTTAAATAATTAGAAGGGACTCTATCTAAGTTCTCAATGGACTCAATAATCTTGAATATTTTATTCTGAACCTTCACGGTTTGCTTGGTTAAGAATTCCTTGAAATAATGTTTATAAGCGATAACCTCTCGGACTTTATTCATACTAATTCAATTATGTAACTTTTAAGTTACTATTTATTTTATTTTAAACCAATTTTTGTTGTTCAAAAGTTTACAAACGATTGTATGCATTAGCTATTAAGAGTCATTTCCTATTAACGAAATTTTTGAAATACCTTAAAACTCGATGGATATGTTAACTCGTCCGCCCAAGCCCTTTTCAACGATTCCAAATAAGGTTTTTAAAGTAATGAACAAACCAAAAGAGAGCTGAAATTGGATTTTACGCTAATTCATTCCCGTATAAAGTGGCAATGTAAATGTAAATTCGCTCCCCTTACCTAATTCGCATTCAACCCAAATTCTACCGTTCATTTTCTCTACAAATTCTTTGCATCTTTTCAGGTACCATGTCAACATAAAGTATTATATAAGTGTATTTCTTAAGTAGTTAATTTTTATTTTCTTGCTACCGGTAAGTGTATAAATATTAATCGATTTTGAAACACTAATTTATCGAAACACAAAATACTTAATTAAAAACAAAAACGGTTTGAGTTTACACCCAAACCGCATTGCTTATACTTATTGTCAGCTAACGTTTTTACTTTTCTAATTGACTATTCATCATTGCAAAGAACTCTTCATCCGACATTTTCTTTCTGCTATCAAGTAAGAAATGGGCATCATCTCCTGCTCTATATCTCAATTGATTTGTGCCATCAGTTACAGCATTATAAATTACTTCTGCAACTAAACTTGGTGGAGAAACTGTGTTTTTCGGATTTTGCCATTGCTTCATTAAAGATCCAATAAGCGCTTGATATTCAGTAATTTCACCCGCTTGAAAATCGAATGAACGTCCACCGAAATCTGTCGCAATAAATCCAGGCTGTACAATCTTAACCTTCACACCAATTTCATTCATTTCGTAATGGAGCGATTCCGAAATACCTTCAACGGCAAATTTAGTTCCGTGATAAAGGGAACCCAAAGCAAAAGTCATTTGTCCACCGATGGAAGAAATATTGACAATAACTCCATCTTTGTTTTGCCTGAAATGAGGAATAATCGCTCGCACTACATCCATCAATCCGATTATATTGGTATTAAATTGTTTGATAATATTTTCTCTCGGGAAAGATTCCAAAGGCTCATAAGCGCCATAACCTGCATTGTTCACAAGTGCATCAATTTTACCAAATTTTTGAATTCCATTTTGAACGGCTTTATTAATGGATTCAAAATCAAGAACATTTCCAAATCCTACCAATTCGACGAATAGTTTACTGAAACGAAATTTCGGAGTACACTCTTCATTGTTATTTCAATGTATATCTAACTTTTGTAAAATCAATTCTTCATATATATTATTGGCCTTTTCTAGAAGAGCAACATCAATCTTAGATAAATTTTCACTTGTGTACTTTTGGGGGCTGAATTGTTCTGGGGCTTCCTTTGTTAATTTCATTTCTAGAGATATTTCTAGAGCTTTCTTTATTTTGGCTGGATTTTCTAGAAAGTCATCATAGTTTACCAAACAAATCCTATGTTTGTCTACTATTTTAGTTACTTCGGAATAGTAGTTAATCCAAATAGCTAGCCAATATGATAGATCAGATTTATCATAATTTTCCAATAATTTATCATTATCAAATGAAAAATATTTTTGATTTTGCCCAAACTCGTAATGTCCTAACCAATTCATGTACTTCAAAATAAAATTATCCTCTTCTTGTTGTGCTACAAAATTTTCGTGTTGTCGAAGTAAAGATTGTGCATGTTCAATTGGTTTCCTAAATATCAGTACAAGTTTGAATTGCTTATTGAACTTCAAGATGCTTTCATACCGTAAAAGAAAGTTATTATTCTTTGCAAGATAAATCGTGTCGTTATTATCTCTAAAAAGATCCTGATATTTGTAGTACTTTAACAATATATCTTTGTTTATTTCATGTTTCTCTAAATGTCTTTCTTTTATATAACTGTCTTTTAAAAAAGCTTTAAAGAAGTATTCTTCTAAGGCCTCAATAGAATTTTCGCTAAATAAAACTTTATCGTCGTGGGCGCGTACTTTTTTTTTGCTACTTAAGGGTTTGTAGATTTTTTTCCAAAAATTAGGAGCAAGTAAAAACGGTACATTTGCATAAGTAATTGAATGAAAAATCGCTTTATCATACAGTAAGTTTGTAAGAGCTGTTGTTCCACCACGAGCTAATCCTGTAACAATTACAAAAGGTTTCTCAGATAAGACATTACTCTTATGAAACACTTTAATCTCTAATTCAAAAAGAAATCTTCCTAAATTGTAATTATCTAAAACTATAGTGTGTAATAGTTTTGACCAGTAAGTGTAATCTGTCTTTTTTTTGAAAAATAAAAGTGAGATGCTTCCTAAAAACAAACATGTATAAAAATATACCGATGAGGTATCAGAAACTAAGCTAAGCTGTTTATCTTTATAAAGATAAACAGGTAAAATACTACAAATTATAAGAATAAATAAAATGCATATATTTATTGATAAATATTTTAAAATAGTAAATAAATTACGAAGAATATATTGATCTTTTTCACTTTCTCCAATTGATCGATCTAGTATTATGTCTAATTGTTTTACTGCTGTTGCAGCTAAGTTGTAAAATGGCTTTCTCAATAATAATACTAAACCTAGGCAAAAAATAATTGTACCTAGAAATACGAAAAAATAGTATAAACTACTTTCCATTATATAATCTTTTAATGCGATTGATCAATCGCTTAATAGGTCTTAATAAGACAATAACTAAACTAGCTAGTACAATTAATAAAATGATTACAACTATAATAATTGTTGCAACTCCAACTCCAGGTCCTATGTATAAAAGCATAATAGTTTATTCATTTAAAAAATTTACATTTTCGTATATTCTCATCCAATGAGGGTATTCAGTAGTTCCCTTATCTTGTACTTTATTTGCATACTTTTGCAGGATCACTTTATCATCTCGAAAAATATAGATCTTTCCAGTTTCAGTGCTTTCAACAAATAAATCACCATTTTCGAGAAATGTATGTACCCCTTGACGATGAGTATATATGTTTTCTTGTTCAAAAAGATCCAAAAATGGTGTTGAAAAAGTCGAGTCAGCAAAATTGTAAACAACAATATTTGAACTTTTAAGTTTAAACTCGTCAATATTGTAGTCTTTGTTACCTTCAACATCAACATGACCAGCTTTGAATTCTGTACCAGTCCTGTTGTTATTGAAGATAGATATTTCATTTTCTGAAATAATATCAACATCATGCTGTGCTAAGAATGGTCCTGATATCATACGAAGTATTTTATTCGTCTCAGGACGGTAATGAATTATCAATGACCTATTGCGAAGACTCAATAAAAGATCACCTTGCAACCAAAATTTTCCATTAAAATTAATCGGCTCAATATCATTCAGATGGAATAAGTCAGCACCATATGAAAACTCATCATTTGAATATCCATGAACTATATTAATGAATCCATTACTAATAAGAATGTCTGAAAGTGATTTTTCCCAAGCAACTGTTCCTGTTTCAACGTCTATTTTTGTCAAAACATCATCTTTGTAAATAGTATAATTGTTAGAATGTTCACTCTTCGTTGCTGCCTTTCTTGAAGTACAAGCCCAAACATGATTGTCATGAGACATATTTATTGAGTGGTGAAATGTTCTTGAAGTATTGTGCCATATAATATTTGACGATTTGTCAAGGCGGAATAAGTTTTCAGTATCATATAACATTCCAATTAGTGAACCATCGTTAAGAAGGATTGGGTTTTGAGGGTGGGCAACAAGATATTTCTCAAAAGACCCAACAAATTTATCTTTAGTAAATGACCAAGAGTGAATAAGCGAATCATTTCTCATATTTCTTAGCTTAAAAATATATCTATCCAGCTCAAAATGAGCGTTTAATGAATAAATGTTTTTTTCAAGTAAGTTTATTTCTTTAAAATTTTTATCAGCAATAACATGATATGGCTTAATTTGCGCTACTATTCCATTTATTACATCTTGCACAAGGACAATAAATTCAATGTAGGACTTAAAGGGCTTTGTTAAAACACCAAAAAATTGCCCATTATTAGCCACATGGTTTACAGACGCTGCAAAAATATTTAAAAAAGCAATTACCAGTATTATTTTGCTAAAACGAACAATGATTTTTTTCATATCAATATTAATTGAAAATAACGGTTAGCATTATTAATCCGTTATTGAGTAAAATTCGAAGGATATTCCAAAGCAGGAATCAGCCGAATCAAAAATAATGATATTTATAATAGTAATTGATAGCAATGGGTTATAGCCATTGTTTATACTTTTTATAATTCTTGTTTAAACCTGATGAATATGTCAATTCGTTGCTGTGATCATAATTTTCAAATATGATACCAATTGCGTCTTCTACATAAGCCATTTTATTTGGATTTTCATTAGGATAATATTCCCGTGTTTGCATTCTCTACTTGCCACCGGCTTCTATTATTCTTTTAGTCAAATTTTAGATATATGGGTCTTCTTTTTTTTCATTTAGGAACGAAAAAGTTCATTTCCAATTCTATCCAAAAACATCAATACACATTAAACTAATGGCTGTGTCATTTGATTTTTTAAATTGTACATTACGGTTGGCTAAACTGCGTTTTAATACAATTTATGTTCTGCTGTAGCTTAATACTTCTTCTTTTCTAAATCAAGATAAAGCCGTTCAACCTTATCTCTTGCCCATTGCGTTTTTCTTAAAAACGTAAGACTAGATTTAATTGAAGGGTCATTTTTAAAACAATTGATGTTAATTCTCATTGCTAAACGTTCCCAGCCATAGTGTTCTACTAGCACTTCTAGTATTGTTGCCAATTTCACCCCATGCAATGGGTTATTGGCTTGTTCTTTTGGTTGAATAGGTTCTTTATCCATTTATACTATGTTTCTTTCTTTTAAATTTTTACCGTTTTCAAGGTTAGTGATCAAACGGAATTGCGAATCGTAAAAAACTTCTTCCGCTGAGAGTGAAATTAAAATAAAATTGTGTCCTTACAAAGAAATCAGCCTGACTGTTACTCAGCTTGTGTTTTGGGATTTACAACCCAAATCTAGATGTCAACACTAAGTTTTAAATGTCCACCGAATCCATCCTGAATTATTCTCATTAGTGTAGAGAGTCGGATGTCACTAGCATTATTTACAATTCTTGAAATATATGACTTGGTAGTCCCACACTTTAGTGCAAGTTCTTCTTGAATCAATCCTTTCTCCACCCGTAGCTCATGCAATAATGCTCCGAGTTTGAATGCTTCAAATCCATTTGCTACTACCACAAGATTGCCTTTATCGAAAAAGCACATAATTCGGAAAATGTCAGACTTAAATCAACTCTATTTTCATATATACCGTTAGAGTTAGTTAAATGCTTGAAATATTTTCTGGAATTTTATCTATTGTTGCCACTAATTGCAGTGTCCAATCGATTTTCTTTTTGACTGTTGAATTCTGTGATTTATAAAAATCAAGAATAAAGTCTTTGTAGAAAAATATCTAGTGTATGAATTCAGTACGCAAATCGGAACTATACGAAAAATGTTACCTGATTAGATAACATTTGTATCGAAGAAAATTTGGTTGTATTTCCAATAACATTTAGGATTTGAAAAGTACGTGATCGAAGAATATGAATATTTCAGTTTTGCACAAGATATTATGGGTCTACAAAGATTATATATGCTACAATTTGGGTTCTGTTTTTCTTGGCAAATGTTCTTTTCCTCCAGTCCAACTAAATGAGTTTTGGCAATTGACTACAATTAGTCAGTAAGAATAAGAATGGGATAATTAACTGTAGTTGAATTTTCATTGAGGTATTTTCTTATTGTATATAACGGTTTCTTGCTTCTTTCATTCGTCTTTGTTGTTTGACTTTTGTTTTATTCTTTTTGAAAGTTCTTTCGCTTCGCCTACATAAAATGGTTTCTTGTCAAGCGAAATGAGATAGTTTCCAAACCCTTTTTCAGTCAAGTTGGATAAGTTATCAAAGGGTCTTGATTTAAGTGTAAAAAGCCCGTCCGATAAAATTTCGTCCGATTGATTTTGAATAGTGTCCCAATTCATTTTACTCATTTTTTCTTTATTGTGATGACGTCAAATAGCCTGGCTGCCAACGGTTTGTGTATGGTGCCTTTTAATGCACTATTCACATTGTTATGCGCTGACTTTATTTTTCTGAAAATTCAATTGTCCTTCTAATTGATTCATTTGAATCTTTTCCAATCCAAAACAAATGTCCCCATTCATTATTCAATTTTGCAATCTCTGAATTCTCAATCATTTCATTTGCTTGTAGGGCATGTTCAAAAGACACACTAGTATCATTCTCACTATGAATGATTAGAGTTGGACATTTAATTTTTTTAATTATCTCATCACTGATATTTTGGTCAATGTCATTTAGAAATCCTGTTT
The DNA here is from genome assembly GCA_964575925.1 of uncultured Chitinophagales bacterium. GTDB lineage: Bacteria > Bacteroidota > Rhodothermia > Balneolales > M1805 > M1805. The sequence goes on along the minus strand of CAZNTR010000078.1, from coordinate 2,184 downwards.
TAGAATTGTAATGTTTCAATGTAGAAATCAACTCTTTAACATCATCTTTATTTAATTTGTGTTTTGGTTTTTTAGAAAACTGAGGATAAAAACTCTTTGCCATCATGTTTGGTAAAATCCTAGAAAAGAACCTCACCATTCCCCATACAAATTTTTCCATTCTGGGATTGAACATTCTTCTTGCAGTCTTATATATTTTTCCTTGTTTATCAAGCCATTTTTTTGATATAGCAGATGCAAGAATCAACTTACTCACTTTATTAGGATAATTACCTGCTAACTCTAATGCTGTTAATCCGCCCGCTGAAATGCCATAAACAATTACCTTGTCTATTGATAAATGATTTATTAACTCTATAATTAAATCGGCTGCTTGTTTTGGTGTTAGGTTTCCATCCAAAGGAGTTTTTCCGTATCCAGGACGAGAAGGCGTAATTAATAGAAATTTTTCTAGATCAAATCCTTTGTGACAAAGTGTTTCATTGCAATTTGAATGACCACCATGTACAAATATTATTGGGATTCCCTTTCCAATTGAACAGTATTCAATATCTCCAAGTCTTGTATTTATTATTTTATTATTCAATTTCTTTTTCTTCTGCTTGCACACAGCGGTTAGTATATGATAAGTTGGCGATTTGAAGCACTTTAATTGCGGTTAAACACAAAGTTTGATACGAGCTAAAAGCCTTAATATTACACTGTTTCGCCTATTTTTTATATACATTTTTAGCGGTTCGGGTTTCTTTCTTTTCAGTCCTAATTTACAAGGATTTTAAGAATTGAATATAAGCTTCACCCCTTGATTCTGCTATGTGGTCAAAGGTGTAAAGAGAAACGCTCATTATTAGTAGTCCTACTGCAATACCCCTAATTAATTCATTACGCCAAAAGATAATAATCATAGCCAAGCCTATTATGAAAATAGCTATTTCTACTTTCTTTATGATGTTGAAGCTTTTCATTACTTTTTCCATTCTTGGAATCTCTTCAACTTGGACACTTTTAGGCGTTTCTCTATAAAATGTACTTACTCGTTCAACGTCTTTTGAAGTTCTGAAAATCACGCCAACACAAATGACTAAAAGCAGAAGTGAAAGAGGAATCGCAGAATAAGCTATTCCCTTTAGAAAGATTTTTTGTTGAAAGAGAAATAAGATTGAAGAAGCGATAAATATTATCGAAGCAATAGCACCAATGGTGCATTGAACTTTTTCACCATTGAAGTAAGCTATGATACTATCCATTAGATTTTGATTTATTAATGGCAATGATAAGGAGTATGCCAAAAAAGTAGTGTGAAACAATCGCTGCAATTACTGTTGTTTCAGCCAATGAGTTATTGAAAATGCCTTCATCTTTCATTACCAACCACATAGCCCAATCCATAGTAGCACTCGCCATTTGATAAAACGCAAGTCCTTTTGCAACACCCAAATGAGGCTTTTTTCTGAAAATCCAAGCCATATAACCCATTGTTCCAAGAGACAATCCGATTAATTTGGCAATCCAATGTCCATCCGGGGATAAGTTCCAACCTGTAGCTATTGGAATTAATGAAGGCGGTAACATTGCCGCTGCGAAATAGAAAAACTCTAATATGGCAACCGCTGTGAACAGAAACTTTAAGTCTATTAATTTTTTCATATGAATAAATTTTGTTGAAATTAAAATATATGTCTTAAATTTAAAACCTACAAGTATAGAGTATAGTCTATACTTTGAGTTTTTTTTCAACAAATTATCAGAAAAATGTTAATAAGTGAATTAGCAAAACAGACAGATGTATCAGTTCATACGCTGCGGTACTATGAAAATTATGGACTGTTTAAAGGTGAACCTAATAAAACAGTTAAGACCAATAATTACAAACAATACGATGAAAGTCTGATTGAAAAGATTCAATTAATTAAGGAAGCGAAGGAAATTGGCTTCACTTTGTCGGAAATAAAGGATTTATTGGATGACTGGTTTAACCATCAATTATCCGAAGAGAAAAAAATTCAAGCTTTGGAAATTAAAATCATAGAAATTGACTCTAAAATCAGACAATTCAAGCGGGTTAAGAAAATGCTTATTGAAGGCATTCAAGATGTTAAAGACGGTAAATGTTGATTGGTTTTACCTGTCCGCTAACGGCAGGTTGTGAAAAAACTCACAATTGCTCAATTTCTTGCTTCCTAA
>CAZNTR010000077.1:0-17798 GCA_964575925.1 uncultured Chitinophagales bacterium | reverse complement strand
CGATATAAATTATTAAAAGTAATTTGAATCCGAACCACATTCTCATAAAGCATTGTTGCAACGGCATCAAACTCATCTTTACTTAATTGTTTAGATGTTGCTAAATCTAAGAATCCATCCATCGAGCCCATTAAATTAATCATGTCATGACCAATTACTGACAAAACATCATTTTTTAGCTTGTTTGAATGATTGAGCTCATCGTTCTTTAAATCTGCAATTTGTTTCAATTCGGAGATTTTTCTATTTTTTTGTTGTAATCGCCAATAGATAAATAGGGAAATGCTTAGGAAAACGCCAAGAAAGCTTATTATCAAATTCTGGATAAATAATTGATTTTCTTTAGTTTCGTTCTCAAATAGTAATTTATTTTTTTCCAATTCTACCAAAGCCTGTTTTAAAGCAGTCACATCATTAGTACGTCTTTCTCCAAATACTTCATTAATTAATTCAGCATAGCGTTTTATGGATTCCATTGCTTCTGAATATCTATTTTTTGCCTCATAAGCTTGGTATAAATACTGTTGAACTCTAGATTCTTCCCATTTAGCACCCAACTTATGTTGTATTTCGATTGCTTGATTAGCATATTTAATAGCTTCATCAAAGTTGCCCAATTTAAAATTAGATGCAGCAATTCCTCCTAAAACAAAGCCTTTATCCCATTCGTCTTTATCGGTTATAAGTTTTAGTGATTTTTCATATTCTTGAAGTGATAAAATGTACTTTCCCATAAAAAAGTAGAGTTCACCTTCTAAAGCTGCTATTCTAATTGTCAAAAGACGATTGTTATACCGATTAGCTAAAGTCTTGGAATAGTCAAAATAGTAAAGGGCAGAGTCAAAAAGTGTAGGTAAATTCTCGAAATAGGCCTTGTCTTTGAACGATATTCCTATATTAAAATATGGTTTAGTTAATGCCGAACTATCACCTAAAATCGAATAAATCTCGATACATTTCCTAAAATAGGGAAGAGCTTCCTCCTGATTATCAACCGCAGCGTAACTTAAACCGATTCCATTTAATGCAATTGCATAATAATACCATGAATTCTGTCTTTCGAAATAGTTAGAAGCATCACTATAAAATTTTCTTGATTCCGAATAATTACCTTTTATATAATAACATCTACCTATGGAATTCCATGCACGAGCTATGCTTGTGGAATCATTTTTTATTTTTGCTAAATCTATTATCAAATTGCTAATATAAATGACAGAGTCAGGTTTTGAATATTGAATATTCTCAATAATCTCTGAATAAGTATCATAAGTTGAACTAGGTTGTTTTTGCCCAAATAAGGGTTCTGTAAAAAAGAGTAGCAAAAAAATAAACGAAGATGAGCAAGATGTATTTTTTTTGCATTGTGTAGTTGTTTAAAAAAGAAGATAAATTAATTAGCTACATTAACGATTTAAAAGTCTAATGTCCAATTAGAATTCAATAAGATTAGGAGGGGCAGTTTGTTTGATTTTAAAGTTCTAGGCGATCTCCCCAATTTTTTTTGCAATATAGTCTGCAAATTTACCAGAATAGGAAAGGTTGTAAACAGAAAAATCGACTTTCTGGACTCTACTTAACGTTTTGGATTTTCAATTTAATAGCTGTAAAGCTAATTTATTGGTAAGAGGTTAAGATGAAAATTGCTCATAGTTTATTTTGTGGCTTTAAAATAAACTGTGAGGCGAATCTTACTCAAAACTCATTTGAATATCATATTCTATCTAAATAAAGTTTATCTTAAATCTGAAGTCTTTTTTACCCAATAAAGGAGAAATTATGAAAATTACGTATTTCGGTCACTCTTGCTTTATGGTCGATTTAACCAATTGCACTATCCTATTCGACCCTTTTATCACACCAAATGAACTAGCAAAATCGGTTGATATTGAAACGATTAAACCAGATTATATTCTCGTTTCACATGCCCATGAAGATCATATTGCCGATTTATTAACCATTGCAAAACAATCTAATGCAAAGGTAGTCGCAGTTTGGGAAATTTATGTTTGGTTAACTAAACAGGGTATTGAAAACACTCATCCAGTTAATACAGGCGGGTTTGTGAAATTTCCAGATTTTTCAATTCAAGTTATTCATGCCGATCATTCTTCTTCATTTCCTGATGGAACCTATGGTGGAAATCCCGTCGGATTTGTTATCTCTACGAAAAAGAAATCATTTTATTATTCAGGAGATACGGCTCTGTTTCGTGATATGAAATTAATTCCTAAAAGACACAAAATCGATTTTGCTTTTTTACCAATTGGATCGAATTTTACGATGGATGCCGAAGATGCTTCAATTGCTGCGGGATGGTTGGGTATTCATAAAGTGATTGGAATGCACTATGATACGTTTGGATTAATAAAAATCAATCACGATGATTCTGTACAAATTTTTAAATCAAAAGGAATAGATTTAAAATTGATGGAAATCGGTTCAATTCAAACACTTTAACGCGCAACAAAAATTAGATAATAATTGAGTCCACACCAAAAAGTCGATTCTTTCATTTTACACCCTTCCAAATCTTACGAATTCGACGAGTGTTTTGCTGAAAACTAATTTTGGAGTACACTTATAATTGATTTTTAGAAAAGCAATTTGTGTAAATGATACTTAGATGTATGGTAAGTTATTAATACTAAATGGTTTGTCACGAGCGGACGCTCGCGGTAGAATTGAGTTTGTCACGAGCGGACGCTCGCGGTAGAATGGTTTGTCACGAGCGGACGCTCGCGCCAGAATGGTTTGTCACGAGCGGACGCTCGCGCCAGAATGGTTTGTCACGAGCGGACGCTCGCGGTAGAATTGAGTTTGTCATGAGCGGACGCTTGCGCCAGAATTCCAGAATTAAGTGGAGTGAGGGATGGATTTTCAAGTTGGGCTAATAATTTTATTTCATATTCGAAACATGATTTTTTCGATATTCAGCTAATTGATTTACTTCGTCCCAAAGCTTCATAGCTTCTTTTAAGGTTGAATCAAATACATCATTATAGACTTGATAGAATGAGGATGGCCCCCAAACTTGTCTCGCAATATATGATTTTAAGAATCCTTCGGCTATCCAACGCTCTTTATTGAAAGTTCCAACAGGAGCATATAAAGAGTCTGTGCGAAGAGTGGGTTTTAAAGTCGTATCATTTTCAGCGTAACCGTTTTTTATCAATAAATTATTGAAATCAAGCATGTCCTTGTCTGTAAATCTAAATTCATTTCTGAACTTTACTAAATCCCCGTTAAATTTCTTTTCAATATTTTTACCGTTTTGTTCCATATAGCTCAATGTAAATTCTAAATCAAGGCGTTTTCTGCGCATTAAACCTAAGATTGAACTTTGAGTTGTGTCTTCTTCAACTATATGATCTGGAATAATTCCACCACCACCATAAACGGTTCTACCTGCATCAGTAAGAAATTTTAGTGAATCTGGGGCTTTTTCTACGAACTCAACTGCATCCGTAGAGGCTTTGTTTTTTCGTTTAATTAATTCATAGGCATAATCTTCACGACCGTTTGTGTAGGGTTTTTGAACTAATCTACCTGATGGAGTATAATATTTTGAAATGGTAACGCGAATACTACTTCCATCAACTAATTCATATTGTTGTTGAACTAGCCCCTTACCAAAAGACCGTCTTCCAACAATGAGACCAATATCATGATCTTGAATGGCTCCCGAAACGATTTCAGACGCAGAAGCAGAACCTTCATTTATAATAACCATTAATGGTTTTCCAACAAAAGCATCATCGTCACCAGCAACAAATTGTTGATTAAATCGTGATTTTCTACCCTGAGTTGATAATAATTTAATATCACGAGCCAAAAACTCATCCGCAATTTTTAAGGCTTGATCCATAAATCCACCACCATTATTCCTCAAATCTAAAATAAGGCGATTCATTCCTTTTTCTTTTAAATCTGTCATTGCAGAAATGAATTCATCGTAAGTATTTCTTGCAAAACGATTGATTTTAATATAACCTGTTTTGTCATCTAGCATGTAACTTGCATCAACAGTATAAATAGGAATATCGTCACGAATTATAGTAAATGGAATTAAATCATTATGAGCGTAACGTTTAATTCCTACATTCACTTTAGAACCTTTAGGACCACGAAGTTTTTTGATAACCTGCTCATTGGTATATTTTACAGCTAATGAGTCGTCTATGGTAACAATTTTATCACCGGCTTCGATTCCAATCGATTCGCTAGGACCACCTGTTAAAGGAGTAACTACTGTTATGGTGTCATTTACAATATCGAACTGAACACCAATTCCTTGAAATTTACCATCAAACTCTTCTTGAATGCGTTCGTTATCTTCTTTCTCGATATAAATGGAGTGAGGATCTAAGTCCTTAAACATATAACGTATAGCATCTTCTGTACGTTTATCTAAATCTTCTTCTGGGCTTTTTTCAGCTAAGTACAAATAGGCTTTTTCAAATCTGCCAACGGCTTGTCGTAAATCATTTACTTGAAATTGATCAAAATTTGCAGTATCAAGTGGAGTGCCTGTTAAAACGAGAGTAGAGTCTTTCATTCGTTTAACAAAACCTTTTAAGCTATTCTTATACAGAAAGTCAACATCAACCTTATCTACATAATTATCAAGAATTTGACGTTGAACCTGAATGTATTTTTGTAAATGTGTTCTAGGGTTTGGTTGATTTGAAAAAACCGGTTCAACACCGGAAAACCATAATACCGTTATTAAAGTAAGTGATATGATGTTTGGTAAAAGAAAGCGTTTTAACTGCATAATATCGTGTTGAAATAAATAAAACTATAAAAGTTGAGGTGATTATTGTTCCTTTTTAAAACTAATTTAAGCCATTGTATAACGGAATTAAATTGAAATTCTAAACCGAAAAAGAAATCATATTTGGAATATAAGCTTCATAAACGGAATTTGCATCATTATATTGGATAAAAATCAAACTCATAGAAACAATAAAGGCTGAAAGAGATCTTTCAGCCTAAAACATAAGTTATAAACTTTTGGATATAATTAATTAACCTGATTAATAACTTGAATCTGACCATTTACAATTTCGAAAACATCCCAATGATTTCCTCGCCCTGCATTTCTATCAATTTGGACAGACATCATTAATCTACCTTCGCCATAAACTCGAACAATGGCTCTGGATTTAGACAAATCTTTACTTTTTGATTTTGAACGATTCGTAAAGTCTTCAATATAATAATGATACTTATCGTAATGATTTGTTTTAAATACAGTTATTGTTTCAGGACCATTGCCATCTCTATCATCTCTGTCTAATTGTGCTTCACCATCGTCACTCACTTTTTTTGTTCTGTATGATATATGATAACCGCCAGTCTTAACAAAATTTGCATCTAAATCTGCAGGTTTATCAGCCCAATCAACTACAATTCTTAAATTGTTGATTTCCATTAAAGGAGATATGCTGAATCTATTCAGGAATAAAGTTCCAGCCATTACTTCAATTTCACCAGCACTAGTAATGTATTTTGGATGTTCAAAAAAGATTTTATAAATAATGTTTTGTTCTGTTGGCTCAAATTTAACACTACCTTTAAAATCAGTTTCACCTATTCCAATTCCTTCAATCGTTACTGTTGCACCTTGGATAGGGTTACCTGTTAGAGCGTTAATAAAGTGTAAAGAGAGTTTACCCTCTGTTATTTCAGTAAATGCATCATTTGCACGTCTTTTAAAATCAGCATCTTGTGAATACCCAATAGAGTAGACATTCAATAAACAAAGTAAAAAAAGAATTTTTTTCATAGTGATTCCTAAAAAGTGATTTGTTTTAGAAGAATATATAGAATCTATCGTAATATTTAAATTTGTGTTACGTGTTTTTGAACAGTATTTAAGTTTACGAAATATTATTTTTACTGATTAACTCAAATTTGGACTTAGACCTTTTGTAAAGTTTAATAATTTTTTAAAGGTGTAATTTTGCAAATAAAATAAAAATAATAGTCTAATCGCAAAATTAAGTTCATATTTCAAATACGTCATTTCGCCGTGTTGCGCTTCGACCCAGCATCTCAGCCTAAGAACTTAACCTGTACAAAAGAAGTGTTTATGGCGTAAAAAGATAGTAAACCGAAATAGCACTTCATGGTTCTTCGAATCGTGTCGGGACACGGGATGACCTTTTTTGTAAAAACTAGTGAAGGTTGCTTAGAAACGAAGTCCGAATTTGAGTGATTAAGGTAGTATTCTTAAAAATAGTTTGTGAACTCAATAAAGAGTACATCAATATTCTTTTACAACTCGGTTAATCAATTAACTAACTAACTAATTAAAATGAAGATTAAACCATTTTGTGAATGACTGAAAAGGTAATATCGTCTAGTTGTTGCTCTTCACCAATGAAAATGTCGAGCGAGTTTTGAATTTTTTGAGTAATGGTTTTGGCATCTAATACTCCATAAATCTCCATAATTGAAATCAATTTACCTTCACCATATTCTTGTCCTTCAGCATTTCTTGCTTCATTGAGTCCATCGGTGTAAACTAGAAGACTATCGCCAGGAGAAAAATTAATAGTAGCTTCTTTTAAATGCTTTTCTAATCTGAAAGTAGGAGCCATGCCTAAAGCTAAACCTGGAGTTTTTAGTGTAATTGTTGCATCCTTTTCTTTTATATACAAAATTGGTGGATTATGACCTGCGCGAGCAAAATAGAAATGGGATTCATCTTTAGGGAAGAAACAAGCACAAGCCGTCACAAACGTTTTGTCACGAATTCCTGATTTAATGTAATTATTTAATTCTAAAAAAAGTTGACGTGGACTTGTAACTCCTTTATTTACAAGTAAATGAACCATTGCTTGCATTCTTACCATATATAATGAAGCAGATAAACCTTTACCAGAAACATCCGCATTAATTACAAATGTACCTTTATCTGTATGAATTACATCTACATAATCGCCACCAACTTCATTTGCAGTATTTGCAAAAGATGCAATTTCGAGTTCGTTGTTATTGTCTTCGGGGCTTGGTAATAAACTCAATTGAATATCTCGTGCAAAATCAATTTCACGTTTTGCATCTGTTTTTTCTAACAGCTCCAAAATCATATTGGTAATAAATCCCATAAAAGAAAGACTAAGAAGCGCAGTCGAAATTAATCCTGAATTCCAAAAGCTTGCCACAAAAAATAAAATACTACCACCAAATAAAATTCTACGGTTGGGATTTAATCGTTTACTTAATGCACCGGTAAATCGAGTGAATTTTGTGATCAAACCAACTTGTTCACCTGTTAATGGATCAATGTCGTCTCCAACGGCTTCTCGATATAATTTTTTGATTCGTGTTGTATCAGCAAGTAATTCTTTCCCTAAACGCTCACGGGTAATATCCTCAGTATATTCTCTATAAATACGTTTTGTTTTGTCAAAAGCTTTGGAAGAGTCGTTTTTATTAGACATTGATAAAATTTCTTAATCGAATTGAATATCTTTTAGGCTCGGACTGTTGTCCGCCGATGCGGTTTATCGCAATGTACACGAAAAAGTTTATCAATTTTACGCATGTCGAACAAAAAATTATTTTTATTAGATGGAATGGCTTTAGCCTATAGAGCACATTTTGCATTTATCAGTTCAAATCTGAAAAATAAAGAAGGTTTGTCAACTGGACCGATTTTTGGGTTTGCCAATACTTTAGAACAATTAGTAGAACTAGAAAAACCAAGTCACATTGCCGTTGCTTGGGATACACATGTGCCAACATTTCGTCACGAAATGGATGAAAACTATAAAGCGCATAGACCGCCACAACCTGATGAATTGAGAGAAGGAATTCCTTACATCAAAGAAATGCTGAATCGTTACAAGGTTGCTAATTTAGAATTGGATGGTTATGAAGCAGATGATATTATTGGCACATTGGCTTTAAAAGCAGGTTTAGATGGCGCAGATGTCTTCATGGTTACGCCAGATAAAGATTTTATGCAGTTGGTAACCGAAAACGTAAAATTATATAAACCACTTAATGCGGCAAAAGGCTTCGATATTGTTGGAATTGATGGAGTTGTCGATTATTTCGGAGTGAAACCAGAAAAAGTATGTGATGTTTTAGCACTAATTGGTGACACTGCTGATAATATTCCTGGAATGCCTGGTGTTGGAAAAAAAGGAGCTCCACTTTTAATCGATGAATTTGGCTCAATTGAAAACTTAATTGCCAATGTTGATAAAATAAAAGCAGGCAAAAAGCGAGATACTATTATAGAAAACACCGCTTTAGTGTTAAAATCAAAAGAAATGGTAACGATTCATACTCAAGTTCCAGGTTTTGATAATTGGGAATTATATAAATGGAATGGGGCAGATGCTGAAGCATTAAGTGAATTCTATAAAGAAATGGGATTTAGGAGTTTAACTGCTAAATATGGACAAAATTCAGCTTCAAATACTGAACCTAAACCGAATAAACCAATCGAAAAAGTAAACTCAGCAGGACAGGTTGACTTATTTGGAACAGCAAACACAAGCGCTGATAATAAACCAAATGATTTGTTTACTTCCGTTGAAAATGTACCTGAAACAACTTATGAAATATTTAATGCTGAAAATGTGTCTTATCATTTAGTTCAAGATTATGAAGGAGTCAATTCCTTAGTAAATAAATGCTTAGAGGTAGATGAGTTTTGTTTTGATACAGAGACCACAGGAACAGATCCTCTACTAGCTGAATTGGTTGGGCTCTCATTTGCTTTCAAAAAAGGTGAAGCATTTTATATTGATGTGATTCATTCTGGTTTAAATAAAGAAGAGGTTTTAGGGAAAATTAAACCCATTTTTGCTGATGAATCTAAAACAGTAATAGCTCAGAATCTTAAATACGATTTAATTATGCTTGAAAAAAATGGTATTGAGATAAAATCAAAGATATTTGATACCATGATTGCTGCCTATTTAATTGATCCAAATCAAAAAGTGGGAATGGATGCGCTTTCTCGGAAATATTTGAATTATGAGCCGATTTCGATTAAAACATTAATTGGTTCTGGGAAAAAACAATTAAGTATGGCTGATATCGAAGCAAAAGTTGTTTCAGATTATGCCGCAGAAGATGCTGATGTTACATTTCAGTTAGCTCAATTATTTAAGAAAGAGCTAGAAAACTTAGAACTTCAAGAACTTACCTATTCCATTGAATTCCCTCTAATTCGAGTTTTAGCACACATGGAAATGACTGGAGCAAAAATCGACACTCAATTATTAAAGGAATTATCAGTTGTGATGGATGCTGAAATTCAGAATTTGGAAAAAGAAATCTTTGAGAAAGCTGATGAGAAATTTAATCTAAATTCACCTCAACAATTAGGGCTCGTTTTATTTGAAAAGCTAAAATTACCAAGTGGAAGGAAAACAGCGACAGGTAAATATTCCACATCTGAGGATGTGTTGAGTAATTTAGCAGTTAAGTACGAAATTGCGGATTTAATCTTGAGTTACAGAACCTTAAGTAAATTAAAAAGTACGTATATCGACGCACTCCCCAAATTAATTAATCCCCAAACGGGAAGAATTCACTCCGATTTTAATCAGCATATTGCAGCAACAGGAAGACTATCTTCTTCAAACCCAAATCTCCAAAATATCCCAATCAGAACATCAAGAGGAAAAGAAATTCGAAAAGCTTTTGTCCCTGAACCAGGGTTTGTGCTAATTTCTGCCGATTACTCTCAAATTGAATTGCGTGTGATTGCTGATATGGCGAATGATAAAGCCATGAAACAAGCTTTCTTAGAAAATGAAGATATTCACTCTCGAACAGCAAAAGAGATTTTTCATTTAGAATCACTTATTGAAGTGACTTCAGATCACAGAAGAAAAGCTAAAGAAGTAAATTTTGGCATTCCTTACGGAGTTTCAGCGTACGGATTAGCTAGTCGATTAGGAATTGAAAATTCAGAAGCAAAAGCGATGATTAAAAACTATTTTGATCGTTTCCCAGGAGTGAAAACATTTATGGGCGATTGTGTAGTTTTTGCAAAACAGCATGGATATGCAAAAACATTAACGGGAAGAAGAAGACCTATTCCTGAAATAAATGCGTCTAATTTTAATATTCGTGGTTTTGCTGAAAGAACAGCTATCAATTCTCCAATTCAAGGTTCCGCCGCTGATTTAATTAAATTAGCTATGTTAAAATTTGAAACGGAAAAAGAAAAACAAGAACTTAAAACGAAAATGATTTTACAAGTTCACGATGAACTTGTGTTTGAAGCTCCGATTGAAGAAGTTGAATTAGCTAAATCGATTATCGTAAACGCTATGGAATCGGCTATGACTTTATCCGTACCACTAAAAGTTGAAGCTGGAATAGGAGATAATTGGTTAGACGCACATTGATTTTATAACCCGTAATTGGGTTATAATCTTAAAATTAATCTAGTGCGATTGTCCATTCGTAACTTATTGTGGCGCAATTGTCCAATCGTACCAAGATTATAAAAAATAATTATTTGCGATAAAATAAAAGGAGTTTATACTCCAAGATGAACAAACTTCATAGAAAGAAAACTCCCCCAATCACCAAGAACATTCAATAATTATAAACTAATCCTAAACTCCACTTATAATCTTAAAATGAATAACGCATTCCCAATGAGTAAGCAGGATTAAAACCTGTGCCAAATGGAAGAAATGCAAAATCGACGCTAAAATCTCCTTGATAAATTCCTAATCCAAAAGACCAAGACTGAACACCTTCAATAAGAAAACGATAACTCGCTTGAAAAGCCAATAAATCAGCAGCTAAAATTCTAACTCCTGTTAATAATGCCTGTTCGTTTTTAATGATATGATTATCAGAAACGGTAGAATCTAATAATTCTAAATAATGAATAAAATCAGTAGTAATACTAAAGAGCATGGGGAAATTACGATCGCCAGGAAAAGCTAAACTCAAAACATCTGCATCTATGCCAATTCGTGCTTGAGTCGGAAGTTTACTTTTTCGTTCGTTGAGTTTCTGCATTTCACCAATATGATTAACAGCAGCCCCAATCCGAACTCTGTTATCATATAAGCTAGAGAACATTCCAAAGCCTAAAGAATAACCGTTTGCGTAATTCACAATGTATTGTTCGTTCAAATAACTTGCACTTAATCCTAAGGTAAGTAAAGGTGAAAAGGCGTATGAATAAGCCGCTGTGAGTGCTAAATATTCAACATTTGCATTAGATAAAGATTCACCTGGCGTATCACGAATTTCAATATCACTTGTAGAATTTGATAAAAAAGAAAAGCTAAGGCGTTGGTTTTTTTCTAATAATACGGCTGAAAATGAGCTTATTTCAGTGCCAGCTATCCATAAAGTATAATTGGCACTTACCATACTTTGATTAATAGCACCTAAACTTGCAGGATTAACTAAAGCATTTAATCCATCAATTCCCATTGCGGTTGTTGCTTCACCTGAACTCAGTTGTTTAGCTCCTGTCCCAATTGTTAAGAATTCTAGACTTGGCGTAATTTGTTGTGCAGCAGTGCGATACGTTAATACTAATAAGATAAGTAAACTTGAAAAAATAAAAGCGATTGAATTTTTCATTCAAATAAGTTAAGTAGTTTTACGACGATTTTTAGAACGAGAATCGAATTGAAAAAGTATTTATGAAAGTCCCCACATTGGGCTCTCTGTTTAAGGCATATTCAATAGCTGGTGCAAATTTATCAAATGGAAGATATAAACTAAAACCAGATGAAAAAGTATGTTGGTCGGTTATTACTTTTAAATCTTGATTCGAATATCCTCCAGAAAGGCGAAATCTTGGATGAATGAGATAAGAAACACCAAGATTAACACCCGTAGTTGAACTCGTTCTTTTTACCCGTTCAGTTGTTTCTGTAGGAGGATTAAATTCATTAGAAATAGAACGTTGAACAATGGTTGATTGAAGTGATGAAACAACAAAATCAGTACTAATTATCATTTTATTATTCATTGCTCGATAGGATGTTCCAAGAATATAATTCGTAGGGAAATAATTAAACTGATCAGATTGTTCTAAGCCTCCATAATAATCACTAGAATTCCATTGATGACTTAAAAGTAAATTATTAACAGCAAACGAAATGTTTATTTTTTCATTTATCTTGATAAGAAATCCAATATCGATACCGAAAGCAGTAGATGTTGGAACGTCAGGGTGGTAATTTGAAAGAACAAACTTTAAAGCTGTTCCAATCCAAAAGTTTGGTTTAGCCCTAACACCAAAAGATGTTTGAATAAAATAATCATTGGTCGTTATTTTATCGGTAGGATAACCACTCAGGGTTCTTCCATCAATATTTGAAACACCTGCATTCATAAATTGAAGAGCTATTCCGGCAGATGGAGGTAGATGAAAAGCTAATGAAACGGTATGAAGGCTTCGGTCGAAGGACAGAATTGAACTTCCAAATTCTACATCTTTATTTAGCGTTCCTGCACTCAATGCCGCGTTATAAAAGCCATTAGTACTTAGTTCGGGCACTGAAGAAACTGCATTACTCATTGAAAGAGCTCTTGGCGTAAATCCGATTTTTAGAAAGGAGCCAGCAGAGCCTCCAAATTGAGCTTGAACAAAACTTGGAACTGCCAGAAACAAACTTAAACTTAAACTTAGACTTAGACAAATAGAAAAAGTATTTCGGGCAATAACTTTACTGACGGATAATTTTTTTAATGAATTCATCATGTTAATCAATTACTAAAATTTTACCGTTAGCTATTTCACCATTTGCTTCAATTGTGTAAAAAACCACACCATTAGCAACTAATCTTCCTTGATGATCTAATCCATCCCAAATGGCTTCATAAACACCGCTCGTGGAACTTGAACCTGAAAGCTCACGAATTTTTGACATAGCAAAATCATATAGGGTAATTTTAATATCAGAATTTGTCGATGTTGACTCAAATACTATTCTACAATACGTGTGTCTGTTATTCGAATATGGATTAGGATAAGCGTATGTTTTTGTTGTTCTTCCATCTGTATCAAAAGCATTTCCACCAGTAAGAGGGAAATTAACGCGCGTTATTTCAAAGTTTTCAAAGTCGCGGGTGAAGATTAGACCTTCACTTGAGCCAATCCAAACGCCATCATTATTTGCCGAAGCAGAGAAATATTTAGCTTTAGAACTGATTAATTGATTGGGGCTGCGTATAGCTTTTAGTTGATTCCAGCTAATTCCATCATCTTTACTATAAAAAATACCATTATCTCCAGAAGCAATAATCCAGTTTTGATAAAAAGTTATAGTGTAAATTTTTTCGCCTTCTAATAATCTGATAAAATGTTTCCCATCATCTTCGGTATAGCTAATTCCATAAGATTCTCCAGATTGTGCAACCCAATTAGTCATCCAAAGTCTATTTGTTCCAGGTTGTTCTGTTAAATAGATAACCCAATTTCCTGGTAGTGAATTGGGGTTAACACTATTAAAGGAGTAGTGATACCATTTTACACGGTCTTTTGGAGCATTCATTGCGTTAGGAGACCTATTTAAGCCACCAGCAGTTCCAAACCAAACTTGGTTTTTAGAATCGATTAAAACCGAAAATCCTAAAAAGTTAGTATCATTTCGAGGGTTAAACTCAAAATTGTATGTTTTTTCGGGAACTAAACTATCTTCTTGTGATGGTGGTAAAATGAGTCGTTCCTGAGTTTGCCCCCCATCAAGAGAACGTAATAAACCAGTTGCCCAAGCTGCCGCAAAAAAAACATCACCTTTCCGGTCAACCATATAAGGCGGAGATTGTTGACGGACAACTACAGGTAATTGGTTTAAGATATTTCCACCATAAGTGTAGGTAAGTTGATCTTGCTCTTCACTTTGATAGGAAATAAACTCAAAGGAGTCACCGCCATCTTTAGAAAAATAGAAACCAAATGCTTCATCAATTGATTGTCCATCTAATTCTGAGGTTCTACCAATACCGGCAAAAATACTATCTTGGCTTAGTACTAAACTATAAACACGACCATTTCCAGTAAAAATAGAATCTAGTGATTCTGGAATGAACCATTCATTCGTTCTGCCAATATTTCGTTGTAGTTGAGGTCCTATCCAAACCGTATCACCAAAAGTTGCAAGATTAGAAATGCTATTTTGAGAGATGGATTCTCGAACAAACTCTGAGCGCGGCCCAATGATTTGTGAGTATACAAAAGATTGATTTAAACTGATAAAAATCAATGATAAACATAAGTGTATTGATTTATATCTCATTGGGAAATCACCATTGTTGAAGTTATACTATTACTCACTTGATTGCCTGTGTCTAACGCTTTGTACGTTAAAGTAATCACATCAGGTTTATTACTTGAATTAATTGTGAATGAGCGGCTAAAAACGCTGTCTGCTGAACTTATATCACCCGAAGTTAGGTTGTTTTCAAGAAGAAATGCACTCCCATCATTATAAAGAATAAAATCTCCTAAACTTTCATTGTCTTTGTCTGTTAAGTTAGCACTTACCTGATTAATGAATCGTTGTCCATCAGGATGCGTTACTTTAACACCTAATAAAAAATTGATTGAACCGCTCAATGGAATAAATAAGGTATCAGGATTAATTGGGTTTTCAACAATTGGTTTTGCTAGCCTTAATCCTGAAATAATAAATTTTTTCCGAAGAAAGTTGGATGCATTTCCACTTGAAGTTATAGCAGTTGCTACTAAATCTGTAGAAAGTGAAACACCAGTAGAAATTTCAATGGTAAAGGACCCTTGATAGGTCTTAGTTATCTCATTCCATTCTGTTAGTTCAACGGCTTTTATCAATTGAAATTCACCCGTTTCATACATATTAACTTTAGGATTAGAAGCTAAATCTGATTTATCCATTACTTGTACAAATACATTAAATGATACAATAGTGTCTTTTATCGCTGATGCATTTCTAAAAGAAAGCGTATCTGAATCTGTAGTAAGATTTAAAAGAGTAACGGTTTTATCTGGAATACCAGAAGGTTGAGATAAGTCATCGCAAGAGTAGAGTCCTATTAGACTCAAAAGGGAAATGACTAGAAATGGTTGAATAGAATTGAAAATTCGCATAGCTCTAAAAATAGAACCCTTAAAGTTATTGTGAAAGAAGTAAACGAGAAAATTTTAAAAAATATGTTGAATTAATTATCAAACGAATAGATTTGTTAAAAAACTGTTCAAGATTTGAAGAAATTGCATTCATTAAAGTTTGATAGAGCTTTTAATTGGTTGATAAGGTAAAACTATTAATCTGAATTCAGGTTTAGAATTTAAACTCAAACTGATAGAAAACAAGAATATCAAGTGGTAAAATTAATGTCATTATGGCGAAAGCCATAATCTCATGCTCTCGCTCGAAACTTAATACCTAACTCCTTAATTGTTAGACATCCTGTTTTTCAAAAGAATGTCTGAGTCTTCATTAGGGCGAAAACCATAATAGAATCATCTACTTATTTAAACTGTTAAATGAGTCGATGATTCTATTTTATTACTACTGATAGAGTTATCTCATTCTGATATCGTAGAATTTACAGAAGAATTCGAATCCTTATTAACTTCAGTGTGATCAATTTCGAAATGAGAATTAGTTTGTAAATCATAAGGCGTCTCTAATGTATTCCAAAAGTTCAAGGCAGAAGTTGGGATATGAATAAAATCGAATTTGATTGAACGAGTAGCTGCTTGAATTCTGAAATCATGTAGTATATCTAAAATGTCAAAATCAATAGTTTGAGTACTTGCAGCATCAACAATAACTTCAGAATGATCTGCAATGTCTTCTAAAGTATGTTGAAGATTTGCTTTATTCAGAAAAGAAACATGCTCACTTAATTTATATAAACTCGAGAACTATCTTTTGTTGAGTGAGTATTTTCAATTATAGAAAAGGGAACTTTATAATTCGAATAAATATTGAAAAATGCTCCCACATGCAATCCAATTATAATTCCTACAAGCAAATCTGTAAGTAGAATAGCAACAATTGTTGTTGCAAATGGAATAAATTGTTCTTTACCTAATTTCCTTTGTTGCTTAATTAGAGCTGGTTTTGTCAGTTTATAACCCACAACTAATAGCACTGCGGCTAGAGAGGAGAGAGGTATATTATTTATTAAGCTTGGAATTAAAACAACAGAAACTAAAAGAAAAATACCATGATAATCAGCTGCCATTTTGGTTTTAGCTCCAGAGTTTACATTCGCAGAACTCCGAACAATTACAGAAGTCACGGGAAGTCCACCTAAAAGAGAAGAAACAATATTTCCCACACCTTGAGCTTTTAATTCTTGATTATTTGGGCTTCTGCGTTTTTCAGGGTCTAATTTATCAACAGCTTCAATACTTAGTAAACTCTCTAGGCTTGCCACAATCGCCAAGGTAATAGCTACAACATAAACTTCAGGGTTAAATAATGCTGAGAAATCTGGGAATGAAAATGCAGTCTGTAAAACATCAGAGTCAAAAAGATTGGGCAAATTCACAAATTGTTCTGAAGATATTTTCCAATTCGGATTAATTTTATTGGCAATTATTGGAATAAGAATAGAGGAAATTACGGCTACTAATGCACCTGGAAGTACTTGAAGAGCAGAAATCCTTTTAATAATTGGCTTTTCCCAAATTATTAAAATAAATAAGGAAAAAGCTCCAACAAAAAAAGCAAGTCCATTCACATGTGAAAATGCATACATCAATTTGCTGAAGGTATTTGTACCATCAGGTTCGTTAAACTCCATTGCACCAAAAAACTCAGAATGTAAACCCACGAAGTGCGGTAATTGTTTTAAAATTAGAATAATGCCGATAGAGGCTAACATTCCTTTAATAACTGAAGATGGGAAATAGTGGCCAATAATGCCAGCTTTTAAATAGCCAGCAATTAATTGAATAAATCCAGCTAATAAGGCAGCAGTTAAAAATGCTTCATAAGCGCCTAATTGTTGAATGGCATTTATTGCAATTACGGTTAAACCAGCGGCTGGTCCACTAACACTCAAATGCGATTCACTTAGAAACCCTACAATTATTCCACCTACAATTCCTGATACAATACCAGAGAATAATGGTGCGCCAGATGCCAAAGCAATACCTAAACAAAGTGGGATAGCTAGGAGAAAAACGACTAAGCCTGCTGATAAATCAAGTTTAGGGTAACTTAGTATGGATGTATTTGTTTTCATATTTGCTTACAGTTGTAGATAATCATTGTTTAAAAATAGTTTACCATGTTAATAATTATTTATTAAGTTCAATTAAGGCTCGAATTAGAAAACGATTAGAAGAGTTCAGTCCTAAAACTAATTCACAAAAAAACGCTTTCAATGAAAATGGTTAATTTCTTCTTTACTTAATTATTTCGATGGACAGCAAATACTTTGTATTATTACATTAAGTAGAGTATTATTCACTTCTTCTAGTTGATTAATGAGAATCATTCTAAAAGGAATTTTCACGGTTTTTATATTCTATTTTTTTTGATTATTGAATTCCGTGAATAAATATTAATTAGGTTGGTTTATTACAGATTACATTATAAAAAAACTATGCTTGAAATTCAAAAAAAGCTATCCAATTCATTTTTGGCTTTATTAAGCCTACCATCAACTGCAATGGGTTTTGCCTTGAGTGTTCAAATTTCTGCTTTAAGCTGGATATTAAGCACTAAGTACAATTTAGATATTCATGAAGTTGGTTTAGTTTGGGCGGCAGGGCCTATTGCAGGTATTATTGGTCAGGTAACTATTGGCTTACTTAGCGATAAAGTTTGGTTTTGGGG
>CAZNTR010000076.1:0-17897 GCA_964575925.1 uncultured Chitinophagales bacterium | reverse complement strand
ACGATAAGCATAAATGGCAATTTCTGCAATTCTGCATCGCGAATTTTCTTACCAACTTTTTCGTCTCTTAGGTCAACTATAGCGCGAATGTCTTTTTCTGCCAATGCAATCTTTACTGATTCTGCATAATCATTAAATTTTTCAGAAATTGGTAGAATCGTTAATTGATCTGGAGTTAACCAAAGTGGGAAATTTCCAGCGCAATGTTCAATCAAAACGGCTACAAAACGTTCAAGAGAGCCAAAAGGTGCTCTATGAATCATAACTGGCCTATGTTTCTGATTATCAGTGCCAGTATATTCCAATTGAAAGCGCTCAGGTAATTGATAATCAACCTGAATTGTTCCTAATTGCCATTTTCTACCAATAGCATCACGAACCATAAAATCTAATTTTGGACCATAAAAAGCAGCTTCACCTTCTTCGATAACTGTTTTTAACCCTTTTTCTGCGGCAACTTCAATAATTGCTGATTCAGCCTTATTCCATGCTTCATCTTCACCAATGTATTTCGTTTTATTTTCTGGATCGCGAAGAGAAATTTGAGCGGTATAGTCTGTAAAACCAAGGGAATTAAAAACATACAAAACTAAATCAATAACTTTAGCGAATTCATTTTTAACTTGATCAGGTCGGCAAAAAATATGCGCATCATCTTGGGTAAAACCACGAACTCGAGTTAAGCCGTGTAATTCGCCACTTTGTTCGTAGCGATAAACGGTTCCAAATTCAGCCAAACGTAGTGGTAAATCGCGATAGGAGCGAGGTTTAGCTTTGTAAATTTCACAGTGATGAGGACAATTCATCGGTTTTAATAAAAACTCTTCACCATCTTCAGGTGTTTGAATAGGTTGAAAAGAATCTTTACCGTATTTAGCCCAGTGGCCAGAAGTTTCATATAATTTCTTGCTTCCAATATGTGGTGTAACAACAGGCTGATAACCGGCTTTGACTTGTGCAGTACGTAAAAATTGTTCTAAACGCTCACGAAGTGCAGTTCCCTTTGGCAACCAAAGTGGTAAACCTTTACCAACTAATTCAGAAAAAGTAAATAATTCTAACTCTTGTCCAATTTTGCGATGATCACGTTTTTTTGCTTCTTCAAGGCGAACTAAATATTCATCTAAGAGTGATTTCTTAGGAAAGGTAACTCCATAAATTCGAGTAAGCTGCTGATTATTTTCGTTTCCTCTCCAATAGGCACCAGCAATACTCATCAATTTTATAGCTTTCACAAATCCAGTATTTGGAATGTGAGGGCCACGACATAAATCAGTAAAAGAACCCTGATTATAAAATGAAATGGTTCCGTCAGCTAAATCAGTAATGAGTTCAATCTTATAAGGATCTTGTTTTTCAGTAAAATATGTTAGAGCATCTTCTTTAGACACCTCTCGGCGAGTAAACTCTTGTTTTTCTTTTACAAGAGCTTTCATTTTTTCTTCAATCTGTTCTAAATCTTCAGGACTAACTTTGTGATCGCCAAAATCTATATCGTAGTAAAAACCAGTTTCAATTGCTGGACCGATACCGAATTTTGCCTCTGGAAATAGAGCTTGAACGGCTTCTGCTAAAATGTGTGCCGATGAATGCCAAAATGTAGCTTTACCCTCATCAGAATCCCAAGTGTTAATAGAAACGGTTCCGTCTGAGGGGATTTTGCGAGATAAATCTAAAACAGTTTTATTCCAAGTAATACTTAGAGCATTTCTAGCTAAACCTGAAGAGATGCTTTCAGCGACATCATATCCTGTTATACCTTTTGGATAAGATCTTTTTGAGCCATCAGGCAATGTTATTATAATTTCTTGAGACATAAAATAAAAAAATAAAATTCGGGTAAAAATAGGGAATCGCTATGATTACTTAATGCAAAAACAGTAAAGTTCTTAGGAAATTTCAGATGTTGAGTCATTATTATCGGTTAATGCAGACGATGATAGTGAATTCATTAAAACTGAGTTTAATTCATTTTGAATATGTTTGACTTCTTTGTGCTTTTGGAACCAAAATGGAAAAGTCATTGTTAATGTTAAGAGTGATCCCGAAGCAAAAGTAATTATAGAAAAAAGAGCTAAAGTTGATTTAAATCGCCAAATTAGGAATTTCACTTCAACCGTTTCTCCGTTTTGAATAAAAAGCATGATGAGTAAGAATGCAATTAGAGCAGTAAGACTTAAATAAAGAACTCGTTTCATAATCTATGTGACTTGTTGGTTTTAAATTACGAATAATTTGGTTAGCTGATTTAATTAAAGATGTGATGAATAAGCCAAAAAAACTAGACTCATGTTATCTGGCCAACTTTCGGACTTGTATCTTTTGTAAAGTTTATTGATTTTTAAAAAGTTTAATTTTGCAAAAAAAAACAAGAACATAATCGCAACATATAGTTCTTATTTCACATACGTCATTTCGTCATGCTGGACTCGATCCAGCATCTCAGTCTTAGAACTTAACCTAAGCAAAAGAACTAGCTTATGGCCTAAAAAAAATTTGGACTGAAATAGTACTTCGTTGGTCTTCAAATCGTGTTGGGGCACGGGTGACCTTTATTTTGCAAAAACCAGTAAAGTTTGCCTAGAAACGAAGTCCGAATTTGAGTTATCTGACCGTATTTTTTTATTTAATTCAGAATATTAATGTTAAAAACATAAAGAAAGCCACATCGCTAAACAAAGTGGCTTTTGAGTATAAGATTATATAGACTAATTAATTGTCTTTTAGAGCTTCTATGGTTCCATCTTGTTTTATAATAATGGAATAGCCACTTTGTGCTTCGAAAGTAAAAGAGGATGTAATAGTGGAATTATCCGCATTCACAACTGCTATGGAATAATTTCCATTTTTGTAAGTTGCATAACTTATGTCGAATGTTGCAAAACCAACATTTGAAAAAGCTGGAGCATTAACGAGTGGATCCGCTCCATTTGGAGCAATATAGACTGCGGCTAAATTACTTGATCGATTAGCGTTAATCACTCTAAGTTTGGTTGTTGTATCAGTAAAGGTATAAAAGTTGTCTAGAAGGGCCATTTGTGCGATAACAGAATCTCTAGCAGGCAAACTTCCTGTAGCAGCTTTGCTAACAGAATATGATGTTAAATACAATGAATGTTTTTTATCTGCTTGAACACCAACAGAAGTGAGCATATTAATTAAAGTATCATTAGTTGCATCATTTAAAACAGTAACCCATTTAAAACCAGGAATAAGATTAATGTCAGTTTTAGTATGAGAGTCAATTGAGCCTGTTACATTAACATCTTCAGGGTTCATAATGGAGTAGCGAACTTTGACACTTGTTTCATTTATGATTTTAACTTCGCCTGTTTTGTTTAAGTAGGTATTGTCATCGTTTGATTCGAAATAATCACAAGAGTTTAAGCTTAGACCTGCAATAAATAAAAAAGCTAGAATAGTAGATTTCATGGTATGATAATATTGTTTGTAAAGGTTGTTCTAAAATAGTAATCTGATTTTAACAAACAAATAGCGCTTCCAGAAAAAGTAGCTAATAGATTCTAAAATATCAATGCAGATAAAAACAAATGTTCATATAAATTATGATTCAAAACTATTAACATACGCTTGTAAGAGGTCAATAGCAGATTTAATAAGTAGAATATTTGCTAACTGTAAGTTTGATGTATCTGATTTTGAATCCGTAAGATATATATTATCAATGGGTTTTTGTTTATTGGGAAAAAGCAGTTTTTGAGATTGTCTTTCATAAAAGGAAGAAGGTGTTCCCATTGAGTGCATTTTATTATTTTCATTAGAAGTCTCATTTAAATTAATTAAGTGAAGCTTGGGAATTGGCTGATTTTCAAAGGCACTCCAGCCGATTTCAGTCTTTTGTATTCTAATATTTAAAGCTTTTTCAAAAGTACGAATTGTTGAATAGCGAGGCTCACCCATTTTTTTATTCTTAATTAGGCTTATATAGGACCGAGTTTTGTTAATAGATTTTGCAAATTCATTTTGACTCAGTTTTTTATGTACTAAGACGTTTTTGAGTAAATCGCCAATATGTTTGGTATTAAGAATTATACAATTTTCCCTGAATGTTACTTTTATTATGAGGTTTTTTACTAAAATGATGTAGTGTATGGTTGAGTAAAAGTAGTAGTATTTTTGGTGTTTATCAATAGTAAAAACAACAACTTGCAATTAGATTCAATAGGATACAATAAAAAGAAATGATTTACAGTAACCTAACGTGTTCAAAAAATTACTAAAAAGTTACTAATCTTTGTTTTTTTTTGCTAAAAACAAGGGTAAAAAGGTGGAATTTGAGGGTTGTAGTAATTTTTTAGTAATAAAAAAAGCCTTGACTTTATTCAATAAAATCAAGGCTTTAAGTGGGAGGGTCTAAGCAGACTCGAACTGCTGACCTCTACAATGTCAATGTAGCGCTCTAACCAACTGAGCTATAGACCCGAGTATTCAAAAATACGATAATGTAAACATGTAAAGCAATCATTTTTCAGATTAAAGGCTAATTAATTCGTATATTATGTGGCTAAATCGTAAAAATTACCCATGCAAAACAGAAGAGAAACTCGCGAAGTTGTATTGAAAGCCCTTTATGCAGCTGAACTAAGTGGTGAAACTGCTGAGGAAATCAGTACAAAGATTATAAAAACATCATTTGAAGCCGATGATGACAAAACAATTAAGGAATTTGCTGATAAATTATTTTACAGAGCACTAAATATTAAGGAAGAAGCAACAATTATGATTGCTGAAAATCTTAAAAACTGGGAATTAGACAGATTAGCAGCTTTAGATCGCATTATTTTAGTTATGGGAATAACTGAATTCTTGCATTTTGATGATATTCCGACAAAAGTAACGATTAACGAATGTATCGAGTTGGCAAAAAAATATTCTACCTTTAAATCTGGAAAATTCGTAAATGGAATACTAGAATCTGCACTTACATCATTGAAAGAGCAAGAAAGAGTGAATAAAACTGGTCGTGGCTTAATTCAAAAAAGACTTTCTTAATTCAGTTCACATGTCTAAAAAATTTGTTGCAATTGGTGATATTCATGGATGTTTTTTAACCGTAAAAAAACTTCTTAATGATATTTTACATCAACATAAGGACAGGAAATTTGTATTTGTTGGTGATTATATTGACCGTGGTCCAGACGCAAAAAAAACAATAGACTACTTAATTGACTTCTCAAAATCAAATAGCTGTGTTTTCTTGCGAGGTAATCACGAACAAATGTTACTTGATTTTCAGGAAGGAGTTTCTTCAATTGGGAATTGGCAAAGAAATGGTGGTAAACAGACGTATCTCAACTACATGAATGAGAAAAAAAAGTTTGAGTTACCCTATCAGCACTTTCACTTTTTTCGGAATACGCGCTTATTTTTTGATTCAAATGAGTTCTTTTTTGTTCATGCAGGTCTCGACCCAGATTGTAGTATTCAAGAATCAATAAGTAATGAAGATTTTCATAATGATTTTATGTGGACTCGAGAACATTTGTATGAGTCTAATAACTGGGAGAAGACAGTTGTATTTGGTCATACACCAGTGAGTGAACCCATAAATAAAAATAGAATGATCGGTATTGACACCGGTTGTGTATATAAACATCTTCCAGACTTAGGACGCTTAACAGCTGTATTGTTGCCTGAAAAAGAGTTTATTTATCAAAAATGTATTGACGAACCTAAACCTTACTAATAATCTATGAGTTTAAAATGTGGCATAGTAGGACTTCCCAACGTTGGAAAATCTACCTTATTTAATGCACTTAGCAATGCAAAAGCAGAAGCAGCTAATTTCCCTTTTTGTACAATTGATCCGAACGTAGGAATCGTTTCAGTTCCTGATTATCGAATGAACAAATTAACTGAGTTCATTAAACCTAAGAAAATTATTCCTGCCATTATTGAGTTTGTTGATATTGCTGGCTTGGTAAAAGGAGCTGCCGAAGGAAAAGGAAAAGGAAATGCTTTTTTATCGCATATCAGAGAAGTGGATGCAATTGTAAATGTTGTACGTTGTTTTGATGATGACGATATAGTTCATGTTGAAGGTGATGTAAATCCGATTCGAGACATCAATATTATTCGTGATGAATTGGTTTTAAAAGATTTAGATTCTGTTGAGAAAAGAATAGATCGTTTAAAAAGAGATGCTAAATCGGGTGATAAAGCCACAAAAGATAATCTTGCATTAGCTGAAGAATTACGAAATCATCTCGAAGATGGTAAAACGGCTTTATCATTTGAGGCAACTGATGCACAAAGAGAAGTCATTAAAGAGTTTTTTTTATTAACAGACAAGCCCTCTCTTTATGTATGTAATGTCGATGAAAATGATATTCCTGATGCAGAAGGCAACAAATATGTTGATATTGTTCGTGAATTTGCAAAAGGTGAAGGTAGTGAAGTTGTTGTTGTTTGCGCAAAAATAGAAGCTGAATTATCAGAACTGGATGAAGAAGCTAAAAATGAGTTTTTACATGACTTAGGAATAGATCAACCAGGTTTGTATTATTTAATACGCGCTGCATACTCCAAATTAGGATTGATAACTTATTTCACAGCAGGTGAAAAAGAGGTAAGAGCATGGACCATTCCCATTGGAACTAAAGCACCACAAGCTGCAGGTGTTATTCACTCAGACTTTGAAAAAGGATTTATTCGTGCAGAAACTATCAAATATGCAGATTATTTAACCTATAAAAGTGAAGCCGCTATTAAAGAAGCAGGTAAAATGCGTGCTGAGGGAAAAGAGTATGTTGTTGCGGACGGCGACATCATGCATTTTAGATTTAACGTTTAAGATTGCTTTTGAATTAGATAGATTCGAATTAATGTACTTAAATACACAAATTCGGACTTGAACTTTATGTAAAATTTATTAACCATTAAAAGGTTAAGTGTACTCCGAAAAGTAGTTTTTAGCAAATTATTCGTCGAATTCGGAGAATTTAGTAGGGTGTAAACCTACAGAATTGACTTTTCGGAGAGGACTCAAGGTTCAATTTTGCAAAAAAAATATAAACAATAACCTATTCGCAAAATATAGTTCTTATTTCACATACGTCATTTCGCCATATTGAACCCGATCCAGCATCTCAGTTTTAGAACTTAATCTAATCAAAAGAACTAGCTTATGGTCTAAAAAAATTTCGGACTGAGATAGCACTTCATGGTTCTTCGAATCGTGTTTGGGCATGGGATGACCTTTATTTTGCAAAAACCAGTAAAGTTTGCTTAGAAACGAAGTCCGAATTTGAGTTAAAGACTCACTTGTTATTATATCATAATTGTGTAATTAAATAATTCGTATATGACGAATCTGTCACTATCAAAAAATAATTTGCAATATTTCATAACAAGAACTCAAGATAGTAGGATTGCAAATTGGTAACATCAATCAATATTAGTTTATTGATTGATGTTACCAACTAAAATTCCAGTATAGAAGTAATCATAAATTACGAGTCTGAGTAAGTCACTACTCAATTTGGAATTAACTAAAAATGAAATTTTCTTTACTAAACTTGAAAAATTTTATTTAAAGATACTGTTTAATTAGTTAATTTAGTAATTTACTCAGATAATTTATTAAAAATCAATTGCTTAGGTGGTATTAAATATTGTTGGTTACGTATTAATAAAAAGCAGTTAAGTTTGAACTTTGAAAATAGTTTTATTAATTTGCCATTAAATCGGGGACAAAACTTTATTATTGAAGTTATTCTTGGGAATAATATATTAATCATTTAAAGTATCTATGAATTATAAGAATAAAGGGAATGGCTTTCAGTCATTCGTGCTCACAGTTTTATTACTATTAATACAGTCAACTGTTTATGGACAAACTTTTATTTTAAAACCATTTCAAAAAAAAGATGGGGCAAACAAATGGGCCTCAGCTTTTATGTTAAAAAGGAATGCTGAAGTTAGGGCAATATGGTCAAATCCCAATAATAGTTCTATAAATTTAACCGGGACGAATTCGAAATTAATAATTGGTAAAACATCAAATAGCTATAACTTTTTAGCAATCAATGTAAGTGGGGAAAATCATGTTTTCATTCCAGATAACGTAAATTTACCGCCTGGAAGGTATTATGCACGAGTGACAAACTCAACAAAAAGAACAGCAGAAGAAATTCAGGCCGATTTCACGGCAAATCCACAAACAATTAAATTCACAAATGAAGTATTATTAATCGTTGAAGCAAATCAAGCACCAGTAATTCTGGCGCCTCGTGGAACGATTACCAATTCAACCCCAACTTTTCAATGGCAAGCAGTCTCTGGAGTTGTTTCCTATTGGGTGATTGTATCAAGCACTCCATTTGAGTTAAAGACGAACGAAAAAGATGAAATTGCGATTAGTGGTGCAACGGTAGTATGGCAGATTATAACTAATGAAACATCAGTTGAATATGGAGACATTAATTATGATTCGCCTTATGTTGATGAAGCTCGCCCCTTAAGTTCTGGTCAGGAGTACAGTTACACAGTGTTAAATGTATATGAAGAAAATAATCCAGTTTTTGCTTCGCCTGTATTTGGTGGAGTAATCCCTTTTACCTATTCAAACCCAAATTCACTTCCCAAAGCTAATTTAATATCACCCTTAGCTGAAGCTGAATATTTTGCTCAACCAACCTTAACTTTCAAATGGGATCCTGTAACTGGAGCATCAAATTATACAATAAATCTATTTCAACTTATTAAACAGCAAGGGGTTAATGTAACTGTTCCGATTTGGTCGTCAACAACTACAAACACTATTATTGATTTTGATGCAATTACAAGTATGAAAAACGGTCGTTATCAGTGGAATGTAACAACGAATAATTCTGCTGGCGGTGGAACCATGAGTGAAAGTCGGTTTTTTACTTATAATATTCCAACTGGTGCTTTTACTGTCAGAATTCAGAATGCTTCTGATAATTCAGCATTAATTGGTGTTGAATTGTATGCAAAAGCTACAACAGGTGGTGTTACTCCATTGTTACCTTATTTAGTACAACAAGATTTTTATTCTGATAGTTTAGTTGCTGGAACCTATGATTTTGAAGCAAGAAAGATTGGATTTAAGACGTTAACTTCAACAGGGCATATAATAGCAAACAAGCAAACTACGCAATTCACCTTAAAAATGGAGGCATTACCTTCATCAATTGAAGGTATAGTAAAAGATGAAAAAGGAAATGTGGTAGGTGGAGCTGATGTTATAATTACAAATGCTACCACAAAAGTTGAAACGAAAGCTAGCACAAGTAGTGTTGGTAATTTTAATGTTTCCGTTGCAGATGGTTCGTATTCGGTAAGAGCAAGAAAAGTCGGTTTTATCAATTCAAGTTCTCAAACAATTAGTTTAACAAAAGGACAGCAGAAAAAATTAGCCACAGATTTTATTATTACGAATGATGCAGCTACTGTCTCAGGCACAATTGTAAATGAAGATGGAGGTCCGGTTCAATTAGCAACGGTAACTGTATTTAATTCAACAAATTCATTTGAAGTTAAATCAAACAGCTCCGGCTTTTACCAATTTAATGTAACAAGTGGAAATTGGACTATTAAAGTAGAACGAACAGGTTTCGTTAAGCCAGATAATTTATCAATTGCATTAACTACAGGAGAAATATTACAAAACCAAAATTTCGTGATGGTTGGAAATGCGAATCAGGTTGTTGGATTTGTAAGACAACGAGTTACCAATGCAGATGGTACAACTGGATTATCACCTTTCAGTAATATTGAAGTTGTAGCAACTCCATCCGTTGGATCTCCAATTGTTGCTAAAACAGCATTAAATGGTCAATATAACATGAGTTTAAAAGCTGGCGCTTATACAATTAAAGCAGAAAGAACCAATTTTACAACGAATCAAACTCAAGAATTAGTAATAGGTATTGCAGTTGGTGAAACGATTTCAGGAATGGATTTTGAGTTAATTCCAAATCCTAGTAGTATTTCTGGAACCGTAACTTTACCTAATGGAAATGGCGTAAATGAAGCATTAGTAACCATGCCTGGTGTTGGTGATGTGTTAACTTCGAGTGCAGGAACGTTTACATTATCTGTTCCTGAGGGAACTCGAGCCTTGAGGGTAACCAAAACGGGTCATGCTTCACCTGAAGAACAAATTGTTTCTGTTTCTGCAGGGCAAAATTTAACAGGATTAACGTTTCAAATGACTCAAAATGCAGGCTCAATTTCGGGTAAGATTTTATCTGAAGGGCAAGCTTTGGCGAATGCAAACCTATTTGCTGTAAATAAAGCTGCAAATAGAATTCGGAATTTAACCTCAAGTGCAGATGGGACATTTAGCTTTTCCATCATTGCGGGAACTTGGTATATACGTGCAGAAAAAGCAGGATTTCTTACGGATTCAACTGGGAATTTAACAATTGGTCCCGGGCAAACATTAGTTAATCAGACCATTAATTTAATTGAAAATTCTGCGACTTTACGAGGTACAATTACAGACGGAACACAAGCTTTAAGAAATGTTAAAGTAAGTATCACTACGCCACAAGATCCAGAATTTCTACAAACTACCAATACTCAAGTTAAAGGTAGTTTTGCATTCATTGTAACAGCTGGGAGAACGTATCAGATAACAACAAGTTTAGATGGTTTTGGAAATGCATCTGCTGTAACTGAATCTTTAGTCCCCAAATCTGTTACATTTCAAGATTTTGTTCTAAAAGCAAATCCGAGTTCTGTTGCAGGAACGGTAACAATCGCCGGTACAACACCAATCAACAATGCCTACATAGTTGCCATAGATAGTGATGGAAAACGAGTGGATAGCACATTAACAAAGACAAATGGAACGTATTTGTTAGGTTTAAATCCTGGAACTTATACACTTGAATCTATTAAAAGAGGATATACCAAAGGTTCAAAGCAATCAACGTTACAAATTGGACAAAATGTTACAGGTATTCATTTTACCATGCCCGAAAACTTTGCTTTTGTTACAGGGACTGTAAAAGACGGTTCAGGAAATACTATTGAACAGGCGTTGATTAATGTTACTAGAAAAGTTCTGGCAGGCTCAAGCACTACATCTGATCAGAATGGGGTTTTCAGTATTAATAAATTAATTGGTGGCGATTTAACTTTTACTGTTAGTAAAACTGGTTATCAATCATTTAGTAAAGTCATTACTGTAAAAGATGGTCAATTTGTGGATTTGAATCCAGTTTTATTATCAAAAGATGGAGCTATTAGTGGGGTTGTGAAATCAAAAAATGGTGAAACTATAGCGAATGCAATTATCGATGCAATTGGCGATGATGGTAATAGTTATGTTACAACATCTGATGATGATGGGAATTACGCATTCACAAAAATTGGCTTTACACGTTATGATTTAATCGTTTCGGCAAGTGGTTATACAAGTGATAGTCCTGTAGAAATTAACGTAACAGCACAGAATGGGAATCAAACAGGTGTAGATTTAAGTAATATTATTGAAAATAATGCTGTAATTACTGGAATTGTAATAAATGATATAACAAAAGATCCTATTCAAGGAGTTACCGTATCTGCCACAAGTAATCTTGGTTCAGGTTTTTCATTAACATCATCTGATGGAACCTATAGAATTGAAAATTTAGCACCAACGGAATACTCCATAGTTGTAACCGCCGATGGTTTCAGTACAGATACCGCAGCCGTTGTTTTAACACCTTCTAACCCAATTATAAGTCAAGATTTAGGTGTAATTCAAAATAATGGAGTTTTAAAAGGAAAAGTCTTGAATTCATCGAATGCGGTTTTGAGTTTTAGACCATTTGTAGTATTAGCCTCTCAGAATGGAACGGCAAGGGAACAAGCTGACTCTGATGGTAATTTTAGTTTTGAGTCTTTAGAAACGGATTTAGATTATACTGTGCGAACAGATATTTTTAAAGACGGGTATTCAAACACAGAAACAGCATTTTATTTCCCATTAGGGCAAGCTGAATACAACTTATCGAAACCTTTGAGAGTCCCAGTTAGCATTGCAAAAATTAGTGGAAATGCCCAAGAAGGGGATGTAACAGTAAAAGTAATACGAGCTGATAATAATGATTTAGTAAGATTACTTTCAACCCGAAGTGATGGAACGTATGAAGTTGATTTTCTAGCTGCGGGTACATATAAAGTGAATTTCAGAAAACAAGGTTTTCGATTTAGTCCTGATACTACTGATATAATTCCATTAACATTTGATGGTTCAAGTGTACAAAATGCTGTAGCAACTCCAAATATTGGTCGATTTAGTATTCAAGCAAGAAGAGGTTCCAATGCCTTATCGAATGTAGATATTTCTCTAATATCTACAGATACAACAGTTATTTTGGCACAAAAAACAAATTCACAAGGTATTGCAGCGTTTTTAGATGTGCCTGCATCAAGAAATTTTATCATTCGTCCATCGATTTCTGGATATACTCCAGACTCAACAACTAGACAAAGGTTTTTAGCTCCATTAGGGATCGCAAGTGCAACTTTTAGCTTCACTGAAAATAATTCAAGTTTAAAAGGTGAAGTTAAATACAAAACAGATACAGGTAGTTCTGCTTTAGCTGAGGCTTCCATCACTGCAATTTTAACAGAAACTGGGCAGACTTTTCAAGCTACAAGTTTAAGTTCGGGAGCGTTTAATTTGCCAACTATGCCATCTGGGATTTATAGAATTATTAGCTCAAAAAATGGATATAAAGCTGATACGCTATCAAATATTAATTTGAAGGCAGGTGAGAATAAAACCGTGAAGACAATTGTATTAGAAGCTTCGGTAGTTACAATAACGGGTTCGGTTCGTTTAAAAGGAAAAGGTGTTGCAAATGTTAATGTATCTGCGATTTCAACATCAACTTACGAAACACTTACTAATGCATTTGGAGTATTTAGATTTACAAATGTTCCTGTTTCAACATTAGCTAATGATACAACCGTTTATCAAATACACTATAAATCTGGATTATTTACAAAAAGTATTCTTTTGAGACTTACTCGAACTTCAATTGGAACAACACAGAGCATGCCAATAGTTAATTTACCAAGTGGACAAATTCAACTTTCTATAAGTAATGGTGTAGAACCGTTAAGCGGTGTTCAGATGAAATTTGGAATTAGTGGCGGTACTTTGGTTGATTTCATCACAAACGAAACAGGACTTTATGCTTCCTCGGATAATTTGAGATCGGCAAATTATCTGGTTTCCTTATTCAAAGAAGGATATATGATTCCTGACAGAACAATATCGATTCAATTAGAAAGCGACACCTCACAATTAGTTCGATCAATCTATTTGCCTTATACCCAAAAAAGTACAAGCCAAATATTGGCTGATAGACCAACCATAATTTCTGTAATTAATGTGCCTGAGTATGATAATTCTAGAAGTTCTGGAAACTTATTTTATAAAACAGAATCGCAAAGTGCCTATTCAAGAGTTTCATTAATTAGAACTAGAGATAGTTTATATGCTCAAATCCCAGCTATTGAATCTGAAGAATCTGTTTCTTTTTACACAGTTGTTAATGACACCTCAAGAAATAATATTTATAGGAGTTCCGAGACAAGTATCATTCCTTTGGCAAGTGGAATTCTGAAGACCATTCGTATTAATCCGTCTTTAGATCAACAAACTTTACGACTAGGTGATTCTTATTCCTTAAGATTAGTCACTCGAGATGGAGTAAATCAATCATTAGCGGATAAGTTTTTGGGTAATGAAGCTGTGGGCAGTATTAGTTGGGAAATTCTCTCGGGAGGTTCGACCAATACAGAGTTCTTAAATCAAAATGGAGTTGATATTCAATTTAAACCAGAACAAGTTGGTGCATATAAAATTCGAGTTGCAGCAAATTTGAATGGAGCTTCTTATAGCAGAACCATAACGGTTACTATTTCAGAAATTCCAATAAAAGAAATTCAAGTTTCCAGACCAGGCCCAAGAGCAAGAAACTCAGCAAGTCACTTATTTAGTTTCTCTGCTTTTGATACAACGGATACTAAACTTTTATTGGGCAATTCGGTCAATTGGTCTGTTCAACCACAAGAAATTGGTACAATTACAGAAACGGGTTTATTTACAGCTACAGATTTGTTAACAATAGGCTCCTTTACCGCAATTCTTAAAGATTCTATTTCAGGAATTGAGGGGATATCAGGGGCTGTAGATGTATTTGCAGTTATTAATCCGGTAGAAGCATTTTTATTAACTGATAATGAAGGGTTAATTCTTGAAATCCCAGCTAATACCATTCCAGCGGAAGCTGAAATTTCAGTAAGAAAAATTAAACCAGAGAAAACGAAAAAGTTTGTTTTTGCCAAAGGGACAGAGACGAGTTACACGGTTTCTGAAACAGTTTATTCATTTAATTATTCAGGTTCAGATTTACAATCGCCCATTTCCTTAACACTTCCAGTTGATAATTCACTTTCAGTTTTTAAAGGAGGTAGGCAATTAGGTCGATTTGATAATCGTACTTTAGAATGGGATATTATTACGGATGACTTTCAAGCAACAAGCCCATTATTTAAAGGAAGTTCAAATCAAGTTACAGCAGTTGAAGAAAACCCAACAGAACTAAGTTCAAGTTCAATTATGGATTTTGGACAATTTGCTGTTCTAGTTGCCAATGAATCTTTGGGATTAGATCATTTAGTTGTTCTTCCAACTCCTTTTTCTCCAACAATTGCACCAGTAAAAATTGGATATTTTTTATCAACAGCTTTTCCACCAGCTAAAGTGAATATTACCGTTTATAATTTGCGTGGTGAATTAATTAAAAACGTGTTGGAAAATGATTTACAGCAACCTGCATTATATGGTTCCGCAACTAAAGGATTAAAAGAAATAACCTGGGATGGAACAACAAATACAGGAGAATTGGTTCGAAATGGTCGATATATTATCGAAGTTAAAGCCAAGGATCAGGAAAAAGAAGTAAAAAAAATAATCCAAGTGGTTGTAATTAAATAGGAAATGGGGAAGAATATGAAAAAAATACTTGTTTTACTTTTTGTACTTAGTCTTAGTTTTCCAGCATATTTAAGTGCTCAAAAACTATCTTCGATTCCTGGATCATTTGTAGATATAGGATTTGGAGCAAGACCTGTAGGAATGGGATTTGCATTTGTTGGTCTTGCAAACGATGAAAATGCGGCTTATTGGAATCCTGCCGGTTTAATACAAATGGATTCGTATGGAATTGCATTTACACATGCCAATCAATTGCAGTTAGTTCCTTATAATTTCTTTGCTGGCGTTGCTCCGATAAAATCGAAATCTGAGGCAGTTAAACAGAGTTTAGGATTAACTTTTATTTCCTCAGGTGATTATGCGCTGAATGAATTATCCATACATGCAGTGTATTCTATTGCCTATAAAACAATTTCCGCAGGCATAGCTTTGAAATACAGGTATGCAGGTTTTGGTAATAATGTTTTAAATCCAGATGATTATTTCGCTTTTTCTGAATCTGAAATTTCAGAAGGATTTAATCAGCAAATCTATGGTACAGCTCAAGGTTATGGGCTAGATTTTGGTCTCTTATATCGACCTTATCAGCGATTTCAACTTGGTATATTAGTGCGAGATTTGTATGCACCTATTGCTTGGAGTGGAAAAGCAAAAAGTGATGCGTATCAGAGTGATGGTGATTATGACGAAGATTTGCCAATGGAAGTGTTAGTTGGAATTGCTTTAAAAGTCTATCCAAGATTAACAATAACTACTGATTTTCAGCCAGCTTTAAAAAGTGATCGATCTCATATTGTTCGTTTAGGATCAGAAGCAACCCTAATTGACTATAAAAAAAGCACGTTTTTGTTGCGAGCCGGAACAGAACAAGGTTTAAATGCCGTGAATGATGAAAAGATTACCGGAGGATTTGGGTTAGTGATCCCAATTGATAAAATACGATTACGTGCAGATTATGCTTATCTAATTCAGGATTTAGCAAACTCGCATCGAATTAGTTTTTCAATACGATTTTAAAAGTGGGGATGATGAAAATGAATAATAGATTTTTAAAAATAGTACTTATAAGTTCGTTCTTGATTGCTTCAAGATTATTTGCTCAAACAGATTCTGCACCACCAGAGTTATCTTTATTTAGAGGTGGCTATGCCGATTTTGGCTTAACCTTAAATTTGAACTCTATCGGGAGTTCGCTAGGTAGTGGTTCTATGGGTGGCGTAATGTCATCAAGAGTAAATAATGGAGCATTAAATCTACACATGAACCCAGCATTACTTGCAGATGTGCAACAATTACATGTTTATTTCGATTCTCGATTGGGAGTTGGTACAAATATGTTCAATTCATATACAAAAACATTTATAAATCAGATTAATGATGATATTGCGAGTACTATCGATACAGAGTTTAGTAATACAGACAGTTGGAATAAGTTACCTGATGCTAGTATTTATCCAACAAAATTAAGAAGCTTGGATGTTGGTTTGGGAAAACCGATTAATTCTATTGGATTTGCGGCTCCTATTTATCCTAATTTGGTTCTAGCAGCATCGTATTATTATCCTACACAAGTCAATTTTAATTTAGCTGCAACTGGAATTGTAACAAAATTGGGAGTTGAACAGGGTACGGATGAAGTTTCTCTTCGGTTCGATGTTCTGATGAATATTTCACTTATTGCTCAAGCTCAGTTAACTATTTCGACTTTAAATGCTGGGTTAGGATATAAATTGTATGATGGAGATTATGGAAAATTTCTTTTAGGAGCGGCTATTTCTAGATATGAAGCTGAGAATACCAGAAAGTTAAATGCTGATTTATCTGGTGTTGTTGTAGTTGGTGGTGCTGATGAACGTTATTTTAATAACCCAACAGATCCTAATTTAAATTACGAACTTGGAGAAACAAATAGTTTTTATATGAATGCCAATGGCGTTTTTCGTGATTCTGGGTATGGATACAAGATTGGATTAAATTATCAACCATCAAAATGGACAAATTTGTCGTTGGTTTATGAACATGTTCCTTCTTTTTCAATGTCAAGTGAAGATGCCATTGCAGAAGCTTATTTACCCGTTTTTATTGCAGGAACTGGCGATGAAATTTTATCTGGAGATGCTACAGTTGCACTTGATAGTCTTAATCCAAGTAAACCTAATCTTTCAACTTATCGCGATTTATCTAAGTTTAACTCAAGTTTAACTCTTAATTTACCAAGTTCAATAAAAGTAGGTCTTGATGTTGGAATTACTCAAAAATCTACCTTTGTGATTAATTACACTCATTATTTAAGCGAATTATCCTTACAGCTTGAAAACGATTTGTATGGAAAAGATGTTAAACACGGTTTTGGTTTTGGATTCGATTTCGCCGTAAAAGATCGATTTGATAGTTGGACACAACTCTTATCAATCCCAATTCGGTTAGTCTTTTTTGATCTTGATGGCGTTTTATTTCAAAGTTTTAGGAAATACACGAATTATTCAAACCCTCGTTATCGTTTTGGAGCACAATTTTTATTTGGAGAAGGGCTATTTCCTGTTAAACCAAATGAACTTAACCCGACAATTGATGATAATAAAGATAAGCGTGATACAATGGGCTTACCTCTTCCACAAGCATTTTCAATGGGAAGACAATACACTATTTTTAATCATGTTGATGTTGGAGTTACTGTTTTTGCTTTCCCTGATGTTGGTTTTAAATATTCTTTAGCTTATAGATTTTAGATAAAAAAAGCTCATTAGGTTTAAACTTAATGAGCTTTTTTTTAATTATTCAAATCCATTTGGATTATTATTTTGCCAATTCCAAGAATCACGACACATTTCATCAATACCGAATTTTGCTGACCATCCTAAAACTTCTTTCGCTTTTACAGGATTGGCGTAACAAGCAGCAACAT
>CAZNTR010000075.1:16807-17897 GCA_964575925.1 uncultured Chitinophagales bacterium | reverse complement strand
AGTGTTGGATTCAGATCGTATGAATTTAAATCTTGGTTATATAATGAGGTCATTTCTGTTTGGTTAGGAACTTTTGGGAGCGCGGTTAACTTTGCATTAATTATCATTTATGGGATTTTATCAAAAAAACTTCTTTATGATTATCGTGCTACTGCAGAATGGCAAGAAACAAGAAATAAATGGCTGAATCAACTAATTAATGGGTATTTAGTTTTAATCAGCATTGAATTTATTTACACTTTAATCGATATCGTTCTTACCAGTCAGTTTCAGATAAACTTATTCAATGTTTCTTGGGCATCTTTTCCACTCGATTTAAGTCGTTCACTAATTTGGTTATGGTTGGCTTGGAATGGATTAAAAGTTTGGTTTCCAGAACATATTTACAGAACAAAAGCTGAATTGGAAATCAATGTAAAACGTGAAAAAGAGTCCAATCAAGATCTGTTTTCTCAATTAAATGCGCTTAAGCAATTAATTGAAGAGCAAAAGTTATACTTAAATCCCGATTTGACCCTTTCTGTTTTAGCAGAAACGGTCTCACGTTCAGAAAAAGAAGTTTCTTTGTTGATTAATGAGGGTCTAGGAAAGAATTACAACGATTTTATAAATTCGTATCGAGTGGAAGAAGTGAAATTCAGATTGGTTCAGCCAGAATTCAGTCATCAAACTATACTAAGTATAGCTTTGGATTCGGGGTTTAATTCCAAAGCAACATTCAATCGGGTTTTTAAAATAATGACAGGTTTAAATCCCTCAGAATATGCGAAAAAAGCATTAGAATTGAAGTCTCAAAAAAAATGAGACCACAAAAATAAGTCTCAATATAATTTTGAAGCGAAAAGTGAGGGTCTGAATTGTAGTTTTGAAAAAAATCACAAAACTCAAAATCCAATGAAAATAAACTATATACTACTTTTACTTTTTTTCTCATTGAAATTAAATCAGACCGTAAAAGCACAAGAAGTTTCTTTAAAACTTCAGATTAGTAAATCACTAAAAAACAAGATTAAGAAAGTAGCAATTCGGGGAAATACAGTTCCTTTATCGTGGGAAAAATCAATTTATTTGACTGCTATAAATGACAGTA
>CAZNTR010000075.1:0-16707 GCA_964575925.1 uncultured Chitinophagales bacterium | reverse complement strand
ACAGTTCCTTTATCGTGGGAAAAATCAATTTATTTGACTGCTATAAATGACAGTAGTTTTTCTCTAAAACTTCGATTTAATCAAAATTCAAAACCATTTATTCCTATTGAATATAAATTTTTGATTAATGATGAGATTTGGGAGGATGGTGAAAATAGATGGTTCGTAGTGCTTGACTCTGAACAAATTATTCAAACAAAATGGAACGAAACTGGATATCAATCTGAACTAAACCTTCCATTAATTGAAAAAGAAAAAATACTCGCCGACTTTGATTTAGCATGGGATGCTTATAAAACGATGCATCCGGGTTTAGAGCGTTATCGAACAAAATCAGAATTAGAAGCTCATTATCTGAATTATAGAAACAAGTTTAGTGAAAATAGATCATTGAGACAGGTTTATAAACTGTTTTCAGAGTGGGTAGCATATTTTCAATGCGGACATACTTACGCTAATTTTTACAATCAAAATAGAGTTGTTAAGGATGTTGTATTGAATCAAAATGACAAATTGCCGTTTACATTTACTTGGCTCGACAATAAAATGATGGTGTTGAATGATGTTTCAGGAGAAGCTTCGTTTTCGACAGGTTCAGTGATTACAAAAATAAACGGGGTTTCAACTTCACAATGGTTGGATTCACTTTTACTTTGTGTTAAAGCAGATGGCGACAATAACGGAAAACGAATAAAAGATCTTGAAATTCAAGGTTTTGGAGAATTTGAAGCGTTTGACTCCTATTTTTCTCTTTATTGTGAACCCATAAATGGTTATTTCGAAATTGAATATCAGAAAAGATTAAACGCTGAGCTTAAAACAAGAAAAGTAAAATCAATTTCAAGGAAAGATCGCGAAGAAAAACTCCTAAAAATAGTAAAAGAAGCTCCTCGTACTGAAGATGATTTATGGTCATTCTCACTGATAAATGATTCAACTGCTTACTTAAAATTAGGCACATTTGGAGTTTGGAATATGAAAATGGATTGGAAAGAGTTTTTGCAAAAGAGTTTCAAGGAAATTGAAAAAAAGAAAGTGGGGAAATTGATTTTGGATGTTCGAGGAAATGAAGGAGGAGCAGATGAAGTAAGCGTAGAATTGTCTAAGTATTTAATAAATAGAACCATACAATTGGAAAATCTAGAAATTCGTGTAAAATATGATGTATTACCTCAACGATTAAAACCATTTGTAAACTCGTGGAATACAGATTTTTATGATATAAGATCTGAGATAAGTGAAGCAAAATCAGCTTATTATACACTTAAAAATGATCTCAAGAAAGAGATGAAAAAACAGAAAAATGCATTTGAAGGAACTGTAGTTCTCTTGATTGATGAAGCAAATAGTTCTGCTACTTTTTATCTTGCAAAACTGTTGAAAAGAAATGGGATTGCACAGTTAATTGGAAGACAAACTGGAGGAAGTGTTCAAGGAATAAACGGTGGTCAGATGGCTTTTTTAAAACTCCCCAATTCAGGAATTGAATTGGATATTCCATTGATGGGAAGTTTTTACGACACTCAAGAAAAAGGGGGAATTTTTCCTGATATATTCGTTCCAAAAACAATGCAAGATATTGTTCTTAATAAAGATGTGATATTAGAAAAAGCAATTTACTATCATAAATAAAAATAGAATTACTTTTTCATGGAAAGTGTAAATAGTACTTTAACCGATTTAGAAATAAGATTTAAAACTCATTCATCATCGGCTAATTGAGCTCAAACAAGTTGATCAAATAATATATAATTGCCATCGGGGTCTTGTAAGGTAAAATGTGCAGGTCCCGATTCTGCTTCCAAGGATTCTTGAATTGGAGTGATGCCATTTTCTTTTAAGTTTTTGGCAATTTCGCGAACATCATCAAAACTCTCTAATGTTTCGCTATTCTGATTCCAACCAGGATTAAATGTGAGGATATTCATATCAAACATTTCTTGAAATAATCCGATGACATGATCTCCATTATTCAAGATTAACCAATTCTGATCTTGATTTCCATGAAAAACACTAAAGCCTAATTTTTCATAAAAAACTTTAGATTTCTCAATATCCTTTACCGCTAAACTGACAGAAAAAGCACCTAATTGCATAAGAATCTCCTTTATTAAAATGATATTTAACTTACAGTAAAAGAAAATTATCTCAAATGAGTAAAATAAAATACATGTTAGATTCAGATTTTCAAATTACTAGATGAAAGTGAGAAAAGAAGATGCAAAAATGAAAGATAAGCTTATTCTAAAAAATGTAATTCGATAAATCAATTGTTGATAAAAGAAGATTTTAAAAGTTGCTAATTTAAGACAATCGTTTTATTGATACAGATATGAGTGAAAGCATGCAGCTAGTTGAAATTAATGTAAAATTTAAGTGAACACGCTAGAGTTCAAGGTCAATTGCTAAGCTTAAAAAAAACAGAATCCCGAATCCCGAATCCCGAAGCACGAAGCACGAAGCTCTAAGCTCGAATCTCGAATCTCGAATCTCGAATCCCGAATCCTCAAGCCTCAAGCCCGAATCTCGAATCTCGAATCTCGAATCCTCAAGCCTCAAGTCTCAATCCTCAAGCCATTTCAAATTATACAAATTCACATTATTTTCATTTTAAACCAGTACTTTACTTATCATTTTATATCATTATTTGCCCCAAAAAACACAATTTCTATGAATCAATTTAATTCCTCCGCACTCTTCGAAAGAGCACAGCAATTTATTCCTGGCGGTGTTAACTCCCCAGTTAGAGCGTTTAAATCAGTTGGTGGAACTCCTATCTTTTTTGATCACGCAAATGGCGCTTATATATACGATGTGGACGGAAATAAATATATCGATTTTGTAGGATCATGGGGGCCAATGTTATTGGGTCATGCTTATCCTCCTGTTATTAAAGCAATTAATGAAGCTGCAATAAAATCTACATCTTTTGGTGCTCCGACTGCTGTAGAAGTAAAGGTAGCCGAATTAATTTGTAATATAGTTCCCAATGTGGATAAAATCAGAATGGTAAATTCGGGAACAGAAGCAACTATGTCGGCTATCAGAGCGGCAAGAGGTTACACTAATCGCGAAAAATTTATCAAATTTGAAGGTCATTATCATGGCCATGGCGATTCATTTTTGATTAAAGCAGGAAGCGGTGCTTTAACGTTAGGAACTCCATCAAGCCCAGGAGTTACAACAGGAACGGCGAAAGACACCTTATTAGCCAAATTCAACGATTTGGAAAATGTTCGTGCGTTATTTGAAGCAAATCCTGATTCAATTGCAGCATTAATTCTTGAACCGATTGCTGGAAATATGGGTTGTGTTCCGCCAAAGGATGGTTTTTTACAAGGAATTCGTGACTTATGTACAGAATACGGTGCAGTTTTAATTTTTGATGAAGTCATGACTGGTTTCAGAGTTTCATTAGGTGGTGCACAAGCCTTATACAAAGTTGATGCAGATTTAATCACGATGGGCAAAATTATAGGAGCAGGTTTACCAGTTGGAGCCTACGGTGGCAAAGCTGAAATTATGGATGTTATTGCACCTGTTGGACCAGTTTATCAGGCTGGAACTTTATCTGGAAATCCTTTAGCAATGGCTGCAGGTTTAGCTTTATTGACCGATTTACAAGCAAACCCAATGTTGTATTATGAATTGGATCGCAAAACATTACATTTAGAACAAGGATTGCGAAAAGCTTTTGACTCATACCATGTTCCGCATAGTATAAATCGTGTTGGTTCAATGATTACCATTTTTTTTACGAAAGAAGAAGTATTTGATGCCGAATCTGCTCAAAAAACGGATGTTTCGGTATTCAAAGCATATTTCCATCATTTACTTGAAGCTGGAATTTATTTGCCTCCATCAGCTTTTGAATCTTGGTTTTTATCAAATGCCTTATCTTATGAAGATTTAGACAAAACGATTTATGAAACACATGTTTTTGCAAAGAAAATTTCAGACAATTTGAATTAGACTGTATTTGAACTTAAAATACAGCGTTAAGTTTTTGTTATTATTTATATTTACAACGAATTCAACTGAGTTTTTTTGAGATTATTTATCTTAAATAACTAGCTTTTATTTTTTATCAACTAGAAATTTTATAGTTAAAACCCCCAAACTATGTCAATAATTCGCCGTAATTTTATTTCTTATTTGAGATTTGTATATAAACTATTTTAATCAACCTGTTTTTAGAAAAATTGAAAAAGTCATCCCTTTCAACCGTATTTCTTGTCGTATTAGTAGATTTAATGGGCTTTGGAATTATACTTCCTTTAATGCCATTTTACGCTGGAGCATTTTCCGCAACCCCACTTCAAGTCGGACTATTATATAGTGTTTATTCATTAGCACAGCTCATATTTTCTCCAATTTGGGGAAGTTGGAGTGATAAAGTTGGTCGGCGACCGATAATGTTGATGTCAACACTTGGTGCAGCTGGCGCTTATTTATTATTCGGCTTTGCCGAAAGTTTAACCATGCTTTTTGTATCGCGATTATTGGCAGGATTGATGGGTGGAAATATTTCTACAGCAATGGCCTACATTACAGACTCGAC
The DNA here is from genome assembly GCA_964575925.1 of uncultured Chitinophagales bacterium. Taxonomy (GTDB): domain Bacteria; phylum Bacteroidota; class Rhodothermia; order Balneolales; family M1805; genus M1805. Next base: position 12,146 of record CAZNTR010000075.1, on the reverse strand, counting down.
ACCACCAGAAAAAAGGGCACAAGGAATGGGTCTAATTGGCGCTGCATTTGGAATCGGATTTGTTCTTGGTCCTGCCATTGCAACGGGTTTAATTCATCCTGGAACGGCAAATTTAATAGAAAGTGCAGGATTTATTCATTTATCAGAAATTATGAGAACTCGAACCTATGAAATTCCATCATTTTTTGCAGCGGGTCTTTCATTTGTAAGTTTCTTATTAGTTGTTTTCAAATTACCTGAGTCAATTAAAAGTGAGCATTCAGAATCGGCATCAAAGCGCCTATCTGTATTTAACCCTGCACTTTGGAAATCTTTTGGAGCAAGTGGTAAAACAGGCATCAAAGGTTTGTTTGCCATGATGTTATTTGCAATTTTTGTACTCTCTTTTGGTCATGCAGGTTTATATAGTGCTTTTCCATTGTTTTGTGAAGGCGTGTTCAACATGTCGGCTGATCAAGTTGGAATTCAATTTTCTGTATTGGGATTAATTGCAGTTGTTATTCAAGGTGGGCTAATTCGACCACTTAGTAAGATTTTTGCCGAGGAAAAGATATTTATAATTGGCAATGTTATAATGTTTCTTGGAATGTTAGTAATGGGTTTCGCATCAAGTATTACAATTTTGACAATTGGTTTGGCAACAATGGCTGTTGGAAACTCACTTAATTCACCAACCATCAATAGTTTAATTTCAAAAGAAGCTGATGAAAATATGATGGGAACTACAATGGGTATTTCTCAATCTATTGCAGGCATGGGACGTGTCCTTGGACCAACTTGGGGCGGTTTTCTCTTTGCTATTCATGCATACTTGCCATTTTGGGCATCTGCGGGAATCTTATTTATTTTGGCTATGTTGATGTGGAGACTTTGGAATGTAAGTGTAGGTGTTAAAGCAACGGCTGTTTAAAAAATAGCGTTTGTATATCTTTATTGTACTTGAAATCACAAAGAAAATTGTGTAATTTAACTTTCTGAGGGCAAGTCCTATACGGTCAGCTCCCTTTGAACTCCATCAGGACCGGAAGGTAGCAGTGGTAGAAGGTTGTAGCGGCGCGATGTAGTAAGCTTGCTCTCATTTTTTTTAGTCCGTGCGCCTTAACTACTAAATGAATATTTTATGAAAACGGTCAGTGCTTCAAGAACCAGAATGAATGAACTAGTTCTACCAAACGATACCAATGCATTGGGAAACTTAATGGGTGGACAATTAATGAAATGGATGGACATTTGTTCTGCTATCGCCGCTCAACGTCATTCAAATAGAACGGTAGTTACTGTTTCCGCTGATAGTATTGAATTTAGAAAAGCAATTAAATTGGGCGAAGTTGTTGTTATTGAAGGAGAAGTGACTAGAGCTTTTAATTCTTCTATGGAAGTGTATATGCAAGTTTGGGCAGAAAATCTTCGTCAAGGGGGAAGTCGAAGATTATGTACTACTTCTTTCTATACGTTTGTTGCAGTAGATGCTGATGGAAACCCTGTTCCAATTCTACCTATTGTTGCAGAAACAGAATACGAAAAACAACAATATGAATTAGCGGGAGAGCGTAGAAAAAACCGTTTGGATATGTCTAAAAGACAAGACGATTTAATGGCTATTAAATAAAGTTAATTCACAACGGCAAGTTTACCAATCGCTGTCTCATTTCTATCTACATCAATAGATAGTATAAAATAAATTCCACTTGCTAAGTTTGTGCCTTGTCTAGTTCTTGGAATCCATTGCACTCGCCCTCCTTTTGCACTAAACTCATCAATTATAAAACCAGAAGTCGAAAGAATTCTAACCGTTGTTTCTTGCGCTAATCCTTCAATAACTACTCTATTTTCACTGGTTTTCCCATATACATAAGGATTTGGGAAAACTTTAAGCGTTTCTCGTCCATCATAATTTGTTGTGGTCACATCAGTGTATGAAACCATTCCTAAATCAGTAGCTGTATAAATAATCCCATTTTTGTCATCAATTGCAATTGAACGAATGGTATTTGAAGGCAAGGGTGAGTTTTCTGTTGAAAAACGTTTTAAAATTCGATCACCATTTTCAGAGATATGCCATAGACCGTTTAGAGCTGTTCCAATCCATTTTTGATTTGCAGCATCAACAGCAATTGCTGTTACGTCAATATCTCGGAAATAAATAGAATCATTAGTCACATTTCGTAAATATTCTGCTCGCCTGTCATTTGAATTCCCACCAATTATTCGATCAGGAAATAAGTATCGAACTAAACCACGAGTTGTTCCAACCCAAACCTCACCACGTTTGTCTTGTGTTATGGCAGTTACTTCATCACTAGGAAGAAATCCTTGATCCGACGATGAGGTTAATCGAAGTCCATCTTTAGATTCTTGTGATTCTTCGTCTAAAGTGGTCAAAACCATGCCCCTACTACCAACTAATGGAATCCAAAACTGATTAAATGAATCAATAAATAATCCATTATAGGAATCAGTTATTCCTGCTAAAGGACTTTTATTGGTAATTTTCCATAGTTCTTCTTCTGGCACGTAGCTTACTATTTCTTCAAGAGTTGTTAGCCATATCTTTTGATTTGTATCAATTTGGAGTCCAGTAATGACAACAAAAGTTGGTGCAGGCTTAAAACCAGGAATTGGGCTATTATCTGATTTAAAAACTTGAATCGATTTATCTGATTTTTTAAAAACGGCTAAGCCTTTTCCCCAGCTTCCAAAAGCATAATAATCTATCCCAACTGCAGCCTTATGAAAACTCTGGGCATTTGTAGTTCTCAATAAAGTGTTGTTAGCTAAATTGTACGATTCCCATTCAGTTCCATCAAAAATATAAAACCCGGATTCTCTTATAGTTGATGAAACTTGTCCTGGTGAGGAACTAGAAGCACTTACCAAAACAGAATTATCCATTTTCATGTCTTTAAAGAAGTTTAGAAATGGTCCACTTGGAACTAAAGTGTCTGTAAGTTCTCCATTTTCGATTTTGAATAATCCGAAATTGTTAGTTCCTCCGTGGTAAACATTCTCGGAAATAAAAACTAAATCAGTAAACGAACTTAATGAATTTGGGTGAAAATAAATTTGATTGAATTTGTTCTCAGAGTCTGAGTATTGATAAAGATGTCTGTCGGAATAAGCTACAAACTTTCCGTTTGTTGCTTTGTAATGTTTAATTACGCTTGAAAATTGAGAATAAGACCAAAATTGACCATTTATATAACGAATATTTGCAACTGCTGTACTTACAAACAATTGATTTTGATAAGTACCTATAGTTAAAGGTTCTCTGTCTAAATTCTGAGCGCCTATCTCAATCGATTTCCATGATTGTGGTAAAATTAAATCGTCATTTTTATAATTTCCATAGGCTAATCCTCTTTCAGTAATGGCAAATAAAGTATCTCCCAAAACAAGAGCTTGATTTGTTCTTATTGCATTTCCTAAATCGCCAAAGTTTACATAACTCGTTATCACAAAATGATTTATAGCATCCCAAACTACAATTCCAAACTCTGTTGAAATATACAAGTCGCCATCAAGCCAGCTAAAATTATTGATCGTTTTTGAAGTATATCTCGTATTTCTACTGATGTCTGAATAAGCTTTAAATGTTTGGTTTTCAATATCAAAAAATTCCAATGTTCCATCTATGTAACCAATCCATAAACCGTTACCATTAGTATCATATGTTAAGGCATTAATTTGATTCGAATAAAGCCCATCTAACGTTGAAAGGGTTTGAAGAATATCATTATCTTGCACCTCGAAAAGTCCACCTTGAGTTGATATCCATTCATGATTATTTGCATCAGTTACTATATGATTAACAGAATAATATGACGAATATGATTTCCAAGTTCCAAGTTTACTTTGGGCTGAAACAGAAACTGAAAGGAAAATAAGAGTAATGAATATGGTAAAAGTCTCTACTATTGATTTCATGAAGTGTGTTATTTTTCAAAAATTATTAAGTGATAAAGTAACGGTATCTGTATCAGTAGAGCATTCAGTAATATCTTATTTAGTATTTTGAAATAGAAAATTAAAACTTGATTGAAAAATAGGTATAAATCTTTAGTAATGAACAAAAAATGAAGGCAATTCAAGAAAAAAGTTTAACGATCAGTATTGGTCTCTTAGTGCTTTTTCAGGCAGTATTAGTTATTTATCAATTAGTAAATGAACATTATTATACGTTAGATTCTTTCGAATATTTAAACTCTGCCAAAAATTTATTGGAAACGGGTATTCCTTATAGTGGAAGCTTCTCTGAGTCAATTAACCCTGATCTATATACCAGAAGACCACCATTTTATGCAATTTTTTTGTTAGTAAGCTCTGCGTTCACTCTAAACATAAAAAGCATAATTATCTTTCAAAATATCCTATTTATTCTAACTATTGGCTTATTTGACCGATTTATTTTAAAGCAGAATCTAACAAGAAAGCAACGAATTCTTTTTTATAGTTTTCTTTTAGTTTCACCTTCATTCCTTATTTATGCCAACTTAGTTATGAGTGAGATTTTACTCGCTTTTTTATTGATAATTTACGTGTTATCAATTCAGAAGCTCAAAAACTCCAAAAATCAATTTGCATATCTTCGGACAGGATTTTATCAGGTGCTTTTAATGTTTACAAAACCTGTTTTTTACTTATTCTGGATAATCCAAGCTTTGTATTTATGGCTGATAAATAAAAAAATTAGTATCAAAATTATTGGCCCAACCTTACTTTCCATTGGTGCAATTGTACTATTTACCTTGTATAATTATTCGTTTACTGGAAGCTCACAGTTTTCAAGCATGCAGAAAATTGGATTTGTGAATTATAATGCATTTTATTTTCAGATTGAGCAAATTGGGTTAGAGAACGCCAATAATTGGATTGATAGTGTTGAAACTCAGTCAAAAGTACTGTTTCCTGAGAGTTATGCTGACCAGTCAAAGTATCAAATGAAAGCTTCAGTTAGCTTTTGCATTGATAGACCATTTTCTTATTCTATTTATTATGCTAAAGGAATTATTGCGTTCATGTTAGATCCTGGAAGATTTGACTTGTATAATTTCTTAGGTATTGATGAATTAGGATATTCTGGTTTGATGAAATCTATTCGAAGTGAAGGTTTATCAGCGATAAGTAATTATTTAACAATACAACCAATTGGTTTAATGTTGCTTCTTGGCTTATTTTTATTTGTAAATGGTATAAAAATGATTGGCTATTTCGTTTATTTAATGGGATTTAAGCAATTTAATTACTTAGAAGTCATTATGGTAATTTTATTTCTATATGTTGCAGTTCTGACAGGTCCTAATGGTGCGTCACGATATATGGTACCTGTTTTATTATTTTATTTATTTGGTGCAATTAAAGGATTAAGCAAAATAAAATCTATGTTAATTAGTACCTGAAAAATCAGGTTGATTGCCACTTTATTTGTGACAATACGTCAGTAATTTTGTTTGGGTATAACTTTAGCTTACCATTTTTTTTAAAATATTTAATCTGATATACCTATGGCTGAACAAGTTCAAGAAAAAAAAGCAAAACAAAAAGTAACCAAAGTATCTGTTTATCATGCATTTAAGACCATTATTTGGCCCAGAAGGAAACTCGTTTTTATTGGTTTTTTACTTATCATTATCTCTCGATTAGCTAGCCTTGTTCTTCCCGGTGCAAGTAAGTATTTAATAGATGATGTAATTGTCGCAAAAGATTTTGGTCAGTTAAAAATCTTGTTAATTGTAGTTGTAGCTTCTATTTTAGTACAAGCTGTTACCTCATTTAGTTTAACTAAATTATTGAGTGTTGAAGCACAGCATTTAATTTCTGTTTTGCGCGTTCAGGTTCAAGCAAAAGTATTATCACTTCCCATTTCGTTTTTTGATAATACAAAATCAGGTGCTTTAGTTTCTCGAATTATGAGTGACGTAGAAGGGGTTCGGAATTTAATTGGAACGGGATTAGTACAATTGGCTGGTGGTATTCTTACATCAATTATTTCCTTGTTTTTATTGATTAAAATTAGTCCTTTGATGACTTTATATGTTTTATTGCCTGTTGGTATTTTTGCCATAATCGCTTTAAAAGCTTTTGCTTATATACGCCCTATTTTTAGAACTCGTGGCGTATTAAATGCTGATGTTACAGGAAGATTGACAGAATCTTTGAGCGGCATTCGTGTTATTAAAGGGTTTAATGCAGAAGCTCAAGAAGTAAATACCTTTCAAAAAGGTGTTGATCTGTTGTTTGAAAACGTGAAAACTAGTTTAACTTCTACAGCTTTTGTAACGAGTATGGCTACATTCCTATTAGGCTTAGCTACTGCTGGAATTATGGGAATTGGCGGTTATTATATCATTTTGGAACAAATGACATTTGGTGATTTTTTGTCATTTACCTTGTATTTGGGATTCATGATAGCACCGATTGTTCAAATGAGCAATATTGGAAGTCAGCTTACTGAAGCTTTTGCTGGTTTAGATAGAACACAAGAATTATTGAATATGGAACCTGAAGACAATGATAATCGATCTATTGATTTGGAATCAGTTACCGGAAATATTGAATTTAAGGATGTGAAGTTTTCGTATGATAAAGGAAAAGAAGTGCTACATGGAATCACTTTTTCTGCTCCCAAAGGATCTGTTACCGCGTTAGTGGGTACTTCTGGTTCTGGAAAAACAACTATTGCAGGTTTAGCCGCTTCATTTTTGACTCCATCTGAAGGAACTGTTACGATTGATGGACATGATTTAAGTAAAGTTAAATTAAGTTCCTACAGAGCTCATTTGGGAGTAGTTTTACAAGACGATTTCTTGTTTGAAGGAACTATTAGAGAAAATATTTTATTCCCAAGGCCAAACGCAACAGAAGAAGAACTTCAAAATGCTGTTAAAGCTGCTTATGTTCACGAATTTACCGAACGTTTTGATGAAGGTTTAAATACCGTTATCGGTGAACGCGGTGTGAAACTTTCTGGTGGACAACGCCAACGTATTGCAATTGCTAGAGCAATTTTAGCTGATCCGAAAATAATCTTATTGGATGAAGCAACGTCAAATCTTGATACAGAGAGTGAATCCTACATTCAAGAATCTCTTGCTGAATTGATGAAAGGTAGAACAACGTTCGTAATTGCTCACAGATTAAGTACCATTCGAAAAGCAGATGAAATTTTAGTGATTGAAAATGGAGCCATTGCTGAACGTGGAAATCATGATGATTTAATTGCATCAAAAGGTCGATATCACGATTTATATACGTATCAAGCTAGAATTTAACTCTCGTCATGCTAGGCTCTGGCCCAGTATCTCTACCAAGTTTTGATTTATATTAAAGATGGTCTTGCTAAGTAGATGCAGGTTCTCCATTTTGTATTCAAATTTTAAATTACAATCGTTGGATTAATCATTAATCAGAACTCTGGCATTTAGAATTTGAAAAGAAGATATCTCCATTTCGATTCGTTCAGATTTCTTGGTTTTGATTGATGTTAGGCTCATCTCCGGTTGACATGACTTGTTTTCCAAAATCCGAAATTCAAAATCCCACATTCGAAATGAAAAGTCTCATTTCATCAAAATCATCTTTTTTACCAAATTAACTTCAGAAGTTTGTAATCGAAAAAAGTACATTCCTGAACTTAAGTGTGGTGCATCAAAGCGCACATCGTGATTTCTGGCTTCGAAATTGGTTTTATCAATTAACACTGCGATTTCTTTTCCTAAAACATCAAAAACTCTTAAACTTATTATGGTGGATTTTCCTGTATGAAATGAAATCGATGTAGTCGGATTAAATGGATTTGGAAAAGCATCAAATAAAATAATCTTTTGTGGTTGTTCACTTTCTGAAATAGAAGTTTCAGTAGGAACACGAATTATCAAATTTTTGACAAGAACTGAATCGCCTTTCAAATCTTCGCTTTCAGCAACAAATAGTAAGCGATTTATCGTTTCCCAAGAAAACTCTCCTTTTGCATCTAGCCAAAGTTGTTTAGAATTAACCCAAGCACCTGACTCAGACATTTCAGATAATGGTATACTGATTTTTCTCCATTGCGAATCTGGAAAGTATATTGATTTTGTCAAAATAGTTCTTTTTCTCCAAGGTATGACTTCTGGATAATTATCTGGATTTTCAAATCGGACTTCAAATTGATTCACATTTCCAGAAACCCGTAAGTCAAATTCTAAAACGGCAAGTTGTATACTTAATACTGTAAAATCATGATTAGCTTTAAAAGTGATTCCCATATAACCATATTGACCAATATTGGTCATTAACATAGAAAATGCCTCATCTGAACTATTTTCTTGATGCAGGTAGGAAATATAACATCCACTTTTGTTAACATCTGAGGATAGACCTTTGAACAAATAATCTTGAAACAATACTTGATCTCCAGAAAGAGGTGTATTTTCATCTAGTAATTGAACAGGTGGAGTAAGTCCAAGTGAATCAGCCATGTCTACATTAAAATCGTAATTAAAACGTTCGCTTGAATTTGGCAAGAACATTCCAAAACCACCTCTGTAATCCCATGCTGTCCAAGCTATTCCAGCATCAGTTAGTAATTTTGTGGCAACACTATACCAATGATTTCGATCTTCATTTGGGGCATTTTTGTTATAGACTCCAAATTCACCGCAATAAACAGACACATTTCTGCTGTTTTTAAAATTTATGGCAGACTGAAATATTTCTGCCATTTTTTGTTTGGTTCCAGCAGAATTATAAGATTGATAGGAGCTTTCGATCCATGTGCCTTTTACTACATTTGGCACAGCAGGCATCCTGTTCACATCATAAGGAAATGGAATTTGAGTTACAGCTTCCATACTTGGGCCAGTCCAACTTGCGCCTTGATGAGTAAATAAAAATGGTTCATAAAAATGAAAGGTGTATATCAAATTATCGAAAGGATAAACTGGCATTTGATGTAAATTTGAAATACCGTTATATCCTGAACCTCCAATAATTAGCCACCGATTAGCATCAATTTCACGATTAGCAGTAACAACATTAAGTTGAACAGCATTCCAATCTGCATCAGAAATTCCATGTGGTTCATTTAACACTTCAAATAAAACATGATCATGTTGATTTTTATAGATTTCAGCAAATTGTTTCCAAGCTAGAATTAACCATTTTTCAACATCTTTTGTAATTCCAATAGTTGGATGAAAAGTGTGATTATCAAGAATGATTTTTACACCTGCTGCTTCAGACCACCGAATAACTTTATTAAAAAGAATGAAAAATTTTGGATCGATTTTGTATTCCGGTGCAGAACCCAATAAGGAGAATACATCAACAGGAATTCGAACTACATCAACACCCAAGCTCGCAACTTGTTGAAAATCAAGACTATCATAGCGATTAAATTGTGTTAGATGATTATTGAATTCGAACCATGCAAAAAATTTACACCTCTTGAAAATGGTTGCGCTAAACTTATTTGATTTCCCAAATTAAGTGAATAGAGAAAAATAATGGCAAGTTTTAAGCTAAATCGTAACATAGTAGTAGATTAAATATCAATAACTTACTTTTCATGGTAAGTTAATGAAAAAATGAATTTCAATAAACGACAAATAACTCTTATTTTTGCGAAAATTGAGCCCATTACAAAAAATCGATTTTGCCGATTTATTCCAATTGAAATCATGTTTGATCGCAGTTTTTTTTGCTGAAATTCATTTTTCGAAGTGAGCTCAAAATATTAAAATGAAGATAAGTCAAATGAGAAATAAGTTAAATTTATTTATCTTAATAATACTCGTGAGTTCGCTTAGTTGTTCAAGCGAAAAATCAATCACAAATGATTCTATTCAAGAAAATTCGGTAACAAATTTAGAAATCAATAAAGATGATATTGAATTAAATCCAAGTACTTTGCCAAGCATAAAAGGTGGTTTAGCTGCTTTGTATAAGGTTTTAGATTATCCTGTTGAGTTAAGAAAAGCAAAAATAGAAGGCGAAGTTATTTTTATGTTTGCAGTTTATATCGATGGTTCGATAGGAGAAATAGTCGAAATAAGTTCTCCACATCCAAAGCTAAGTGAAGAAGTAAAACGCATTTTGAAAAAAGTACAATTTATTCCTGCAACTAAAGACGATATCATAGTTAATGCAGTATTTACGTTAAAGCTAACGTTTGTTTTACAGAGCTAATTTAAATGAGAAAAAATAATTTAAAATATTTGTCAAGAATAGGTTTAATAAGCAAAAATAAATTGTCTCATAAGTATAAAATAATCTTAGTTATCGTATTGATATCTCAAAGTTTAGCTTCTGAACAGGTGAAATCTCAGGAAATCAATTATGACTCAGTAATGACTGTAAAAAAAGTAGTTAAAGATACAACAGACTCAGGTTGGAGTTATGCTGGAGCAGGATTGTCAAAAGTTAGTTTAGACAAAGAAGATTTGCGGATGTCGTATAGTTTTATTGTGAATAGAGGTAATCGGCTATTTTGGCAATATGGTTTGCAAATTGAGTCAAAGTTTTTATCAAACGATGAAATTATTAGTATTCATTTTGGTCGTGGAATTTCAAGAGTGAATAGAATTGGTAGAATAGCTGCCGCAATTGGCCCTTTAATTACTAGAATTAATGAACGTTTTCAAAAGAATAACTCAAATATTGCGTATTCTGCTGGAATTATTGCGAATCTTCATGCCAATCTAACTCCTTTTAAAGCTTTGGGATTGGGAATGGATATTATTTATAGTGTAAATTTTAATCACCAATATTTAGGATTCCGGTATTCCTTGGTTTATGAGGGAAATAAAAAAATAAAGTGATAGAACCTACTCCAAAAGGTCGATTTTTCGGTTTTCAACCTTCTAAATTCAACGAATTCACCAACTATTTTGCTGAAAACTACATTCTCAACTTTCGGGCTTCGTTTCTTTATAAAATACAGTGGTTTTCGCAAAAAAAAACGGTCATCCCGTGCCCTGACACGATTCGAAGAACCACGAAGTGCTATCTCTGTCCAATATCATTTTACGCAACAATCACTTTTTCTTTGAATAGATTGGTTCTTAGGCTGAGATGCTGGGTCGAAGCCCAGCATGACCAAATAACATCTATGAACTAAGCTCATTATGATGTGAATAAGCTCTTGTTTTCATTAATTATGCTACATAAAACCGTTAACAAAATAATTCACTTTACAAAATGTCAAAGTCCGAAAGTTGAGTAAAGATTTTCAAATCAACGATCCGAAAACCAAAAAAATGAACCCTATAGTCTCAATCTCCTCAAATAAAAAACATCATCAATCGGATTGGTTATAAAACTTGTCGGCAGCTCGTTTTTGTTGATTTTTTCGAAGCCGTTCTTTCGTAGAATTTATGTGCTGCTTTAAATTGGTTCATTGTTCCTAAATAGATAAAATGTATGTTTTCTGTATTACACCAATCAAAAACGGTATTTAAGAGTAATTGCGAAGCACCTAAATCTTTTCCGCGATATTCTTTTTTTACGAACATGCTTTTCAGAATGGATTTTTCATCATCCATTTTAATAAGTCCAACTGTACCAATGATTTCTGTTTTATTTAGGGCTACCCAATTTTATAAAGAGATTGAGGAGAAGATGAATTGGGATTAGAAATAGGAAGTTCAAATTCTGAAGCTATATTATGTATCAGTTCAGCGATTTCCTGTTTATGCGCTTCTTCAAATTGCTGAATTTTTATCATACTTTTTTAATTGAGTTTCTGATTGTTTACAAGTTAGTGATGCTTGAAATTCAAAAAGCTAATTTTAAACTCGAAAGTAGTTAAAGATTAGAATTCCTATTAACCTGAGTTCGAGAAAAGGGTTTTTACAATAATATTGATCAAACCCTAGAATAAACAATGGAGAACCTAATTTGTTTTTGTTCAATCTTTAATTTAATTCACAATTAGGCAGAGATGCTGGGTCAGAGCACAGCATGACGAAAGTTAATTTTTACCTGTTTTTATTTTATTTTCTTAATCCGAACTCAGGTTATTAATGGTTGTTTGCAAAAAGAATTGCCTAATCAGCGTTTTGTAAGTCGTTAACGATCGCTACTAAACGTTCTAATAATTCAGGATTTGTGATTACTTTTTCGACATCGAAGTTTTTGTTATACTCTGGCAAGGAAAAACTTGCTTTTAT
>CAZNTR010000074.1:0-18056 GCA_964575925.1 uncultured Chitinophagales bacterium | reverse complement strand
AAGCAACCCTGTTTGCTTACATCTTTAGCCCATAATTTAAAGTCCGAAAGTTGAGTAAATTAACTAGTAGTAAAAACGCTATCTGAGACATTTATACAATTTTTTGTTCCTAATAATCCATATCGTTTTCCATCACGAATAATATAATTCGCCCGGATTTTTCCATTATCTTACCAAAGTTTTTGTGGTCCTTCTTCCTGACCATTTACAAAATTGGCTTGGTGAATTAGATGTCCAACAATTGTCCATTCTTTTAATTCACCTTCATAAGCATCGTCTAATGCTGTAAATTCGAATTTTTTGTTTCCATTTTCCCAAAATGCGAGTTGCTTTCCGTCTTTTTTACCATCAACATAAAATCGAACTTCTTTAATTTTTGATTTAGAATACCATTTTTTCTGAATTCCTGATCGTTTACCTATTAAAAATGATTCTCTGCTTAAGGTGTCTTTTGAAGAATCTGAAATCTCTATTAAAAATCCAGAGAACAGAGAATCATTATAAAAGATGGTATCATTTCTATTTTTCAATAGACTTGAATTGATTTCAACATATATTTTTGGAATACTATTCATACTAATTTTAGAATAAATTCTATTTTCAGGCTTCTTATTACAAGAAATAAGAAAAACGACACTAAATAAAATTAAAATGAATCGCATCCTTATTCACTGATTGTTCCAACTGTTCCGTAATACCCATTTCCATTTAAATACGGTGCATCTACGGTAAAATGATAATGATACGTTCCATTAGGGAAGTCCACAGTACTATGTGTGTGACCGTGATACACATCTAAATCGTTACTAACAATTGCACTGCCGTCTTCTTCTTGAGGTCCATAGACTGGAAATCCATCTAGCAAAAATCCCATAAGACCTGATTTTGTTGATTTAACTGTTGTTAAATAAAGTGGTTCAACATGATAATGATACTGTCCCATTTGTTGAGGGTGCCCATAATATTTATCAAAACTAGTTATTTCACTAGTCAACGCTTGATTATTTGGACCTGCATATTGATTGTAGAAGGGAACTCCATTTAAAGCAACTCCAATTGGACCTAGATGAGTGGCTGCATGATTACTAGTAACAGAAGGATTAATCGGAATTTTAAATGTCAATGATTGGGAACTTATAGCATTCGGATTCTTATTAAATGTATTATTTCCAAACGTTAATCCTGAATAAGATTCATATAATGAATTTGAAGTTGAATAATAGGGACTTGGGTGATCTGGCATTCCATTTGTTTTTATTGTCACATAAACACCATCACTTGTTATGCTAGTTGCTCCATAGATTTTATCAAAAATTACAGGAACTGTTTCACTTGAGGAATTAGTTGAACTGGAATCTTCATTACAAGAAGAAATGGTGAAAATTATACAAATAGCAATAATTGACACCATTATGGGCTTATTTACGAATCTCATTTTTTAAGGTTGAATCTTTTCCGCTCTCGAATAGTGAGCGTTGAATGGTTAGATTCTAAAAGAAATAAAGATCTTCTCTAATTTTTTAAATCTAAACTTATATGTATAAAAAATCGCTTTTCAAGTAAAATAGTCACATAAAATAGTATATATCATGTTTTTTTTTGTTTAGATTAGTTCTTATGCTGAGATGCTGGGTCGAAGCCCAGCATGACCAAATAATAGATAAGAAATAAAATCAATATGATTCGAATAAGATCAAGTTTTCATTAATTTGGCTACCTAAAACGGTTAACAAAATCATTCACTTTACAAATTGCCAAATTCCAAATTTGAGTGTGTAAACTTAATTATTTATACACTTAACTAAAATACAATGAAAGTTCATTAATCTAATAAGTAAAAGATAGTGATGTCTAACTCAGGCGGTTTTTTCAAGCTTTCAATAAATGTTAAAAAATCAGCTCAAATGAAAGATCAGAGTGTGTATTAGCGTCATTAAAATCAAAATGCTAAAAAGACTCTAGTTTCCGATTGAGAATCAACTCTAAAGGTGTGGTAAAATTTAGTACTTATAAGCTCTATTTATATAAAATCTAAATCATATTTGAAGACATTTAAGCCAAAACCTATTATTATTGCTTCACACAAATCATTAACTATGTCTATCGAAATTAACACAACAACAGTCTTTTTTGCTGCACTGATAACAGCGATAACAACAGGTATTGGCGCAATCCCATTTTTCTTTATAAAAGATATGAACAAATGGTGGATTGGAATTTCATCCGCAGTTGCCGCAGGACTTATGCTATCTGCAAGTTTCTCATTGATTCTTGAATCAACCGAATTAAGTGTTGAAAAAACGGTAATTGGCTTATTTGCAGGTTTAATTTTGATTGTTCTAAGTGATAAACTTTTATCTAAATATGATTTACCAGTTGAAGATTTAGCAAAATCAGATGCAAAAAAAATGTTTATGATAATGGGAGTGATGACACTTCATTCCTTTGCAGAAGGTATTGGTGTAGGCGTTAGTTATGGTGGAACTAAAGAATTAGGTATGTTTATTACTACTGCAATTGCAATTCATAATATCCCTGAAGGTCTTGCCATTTCATTGGTCTTAGTTCCTAGAGGTGTTAGTGCAATTAAAGCGATGGGTTGGTCTGTTTTTTCAAGTTTACCTCAGCCTATTATGGCTATTCCTGCTTTTTTATTCATACTCACATTCAAAGATTATTTGCCAATTGGTTTGGGTTTAGCGGCAGGTGCTATGATATGGATGGTTTTCTCTGAAATGATATCTGATGCACTCCGTCATTGTGAATCATCTACTGTTGGCATTACAATTACAATATCTTTTATTGTGATGTATGCGTTTCAATATTTAATATTGTCTTGAGACGTATTGTAAAAAAAACAATGCCTTACAATCGGTTATTCATTTAAGAAACAACTATTCTGCTCATTTTATTCTCCGAATCATAATGGAAACATTGTCTTGAATTCTCCAATTTCTAGATTTCTTATTTTTTACTTAATGATTATTTATCTGTAATAAGATGGTAGTTAACTGTTGAATAATAATAGGTTTTACAAATTAAATACTAATTTTTTCTTCAAGAATTCCACTTAATTTTAATTTGCTAATAAGTTATTATTACAAGAAATCTAATTAAATAATTATTTATATTTAAATTTAATAACGAAATAATCCGATTTGAAGAAGTATTTGTATATAATTCGATTTTAGGTAGCATTATTCTAAAAGTTACTTACACTCCACCTTTTGATTAACGCTTCTAGATTAATAACAGTAAAAAAAATATTTTTGAATGGTTAAATGATTTAGTTAAATCGGTTGCGCATCTCAAATTAACATAAGATTCATAACTTTTACTTAATTTGGAATCGCTAACTAAATTGAATAGCTTTTCTTTTTTACTAACCATTAGAATAGGTCAATAAAGTTTATATAATGAAAATTGAATTTAATGATGCTACCATAAGTCGATATGTGAAAACA
The DNA here is from genome assembly GCA_964575925.1 of uncultured Chitinophagales bacterium. GTDB lineage: Bacteria > Bacteroidota > Rhodothermia > Balneolales > M1805 > M1805. Next base: position 14,592 of record CAZNTR010000074.1, on the reverse strand, counting down.
GTTGCTATTATGGTTGTAATTATTGGTCTTAAAGTATTTGGGGATATACTCTATGCTGGCAGAAGTATCATTTTACCTTTGGCGTTTGCCACTCTAATTAGCTTTATCCTTAGTCCTTCAATTGATTGGTTCGTAAAAAAGAGATTTCCTGAGTGGCTTGCAATTACAATTCCATTTGTAGCAACGGGTATTATATTTTTCTTCTTAGGAATTATTGTGAAACTAAATATTGAAACTTTTGTGGTTGAATTTCCCAAATATGAAGCTAGAACTACTATTATACTCAAAGAAGTACTAAGTGTTTTTGATATTCAAATTGAAAATTTTAAATCTTCTCCTAAGGAATGGTTAGACGATCCTCGAGTAGCTCAATATTTATCTGAGTTTTCATTATCCAATTTAATATCGGGTTTATTGAGCTCAATAAGTAATACGGTTTCTAATATTTTTATTGTCTTGTTGTTTTTACTTTTTATCATTGTTGGTAGAAATCAACTCACAGCGAAATTACCAATTGCTTTTGAGATCGCAAATGCAGAACGTATTAAACGAATATTTGAAAATATTAAAAAACAAATTCAAGCTTATATTATTGCAAAAACCCTAATTAGCTTGGTTACAGCATTCTTGTTCATTATTGTATTGTATTCATTTGGTATTCAATTCGCAATAGTTTGGGGAATATTAACATTTTTATTGAATTATATCCCAACTGTTGGCTCCATTATAGCCACTTTATTGCCTTTAAGTATTGCTATTATTCAATATGAAAGTTATGGACCTATTATTTGGTTGGGAACTATTTTATTTACTATTCAAACTATTATTGGAAATTTTATAGATCCAAAATATATCGGTAAAAGTATTAATCTTAGTCCTATTGTAGTTTTATTTGCATTGATTTTCTGGGGGTGGTTATGGGGAATTGCAGGTATGTTTTTATCTGTTCCTATTATGGTGATTATTAAAATTATTCTAGAAAATATTCCCGAACTCAGATTTATCTCTGTATTAATGAGTGAACAAAAATCGTGATAGATACACATGCACATATTTATTTGCCAGTCTTAAAAGATAATCTTTCAGAGTTATTAAATAGAGCAGACTCGGTTGGAGTAAAAAAAATAGTAATGCCAGGAATCGAAGAACTATCATGGAAACAAATGATGGAGATCGAAAACCCTACATCGATTCAACTTTTTCCTATGTTTGGCATTCATCCTTGTGATGTTAAAAAAGACTTTAACGAGTATGAATCGCTGTTATTTTCCTATTGTGGAAATTCCAAATGTATAGGAATAGGTGAAACAGGTTTAGATTATTATTGGAGTAAAGAACTTGTTTCAGAACAAAAAGAAAGCCTGCGGATTCATTGTAACGTTGCAAAAACTCTAAAAAAACCTATTGTTTTGCATAATCGAGATAGTACAGAAGATCTACTTAAACTTATTCAAGATCAACAGGATGGAAATTTAACTGGGGTTTGGCATTGTTTTAATGGAACCGTTGAACAGGGGTTACAAGCTATTGATTTAGGTTTTCATCTTGGAATTGGTGGTGTTGTGACTTTTAAAAACAGCGGCGTTGATAAAACTGTAGCACAATTACCCTTGGAAAAACTAATGTTGGAAACGGATACTCCTTATTTGGCTCCAACTCCACATAGAGGGAGACAAAACGAACCTTCATTTATTTCTTTGGTAGCAAAGAAATTAGCAGAAATTTATGATCTTAGTTTTGAAACAATTGTTACAATTACTACTGAAAATGCAAATCAATTGTTTAACTTATATTAACTTCTCCTAAGCCAGAAAAACAAACCAAGTGAAATTAGTAAAGTGCTATATTTCCCTAAAAGCATAATATGCTTGTAAAATTGAAATTTTCCAGGCAAGTTATTTTTAGTAAATGTTTCAGAGATGGCTTTTTTTTCCAAATGTCGGTATTTCCATAATACAGCTCTTTGAAAAATATTATCTGGGAAAAATAAAAAGAAGACTTGGGACAAAACAAAGAGTTGTAATCCTAAAAATTCTTCTAAAAAATAGGCTTTTCCATTTGAGAAATGTATTGAGATGAAATAAAGAAACATTATGATATAAAATCCACCAAAAAGGTATTTCAGTAATAAATTGAATCCTTTGTTAACAGAATAAAATATCTTGTCTTGTATCAAATTGTGCCGAATGTCAATTTCGTATTTATCCCTCAAACTAATTCGCCCAGATAATGAATTTGTACTTGGTTTTTGAAAGTAGATAAATCTACCAAATAGTACAGCATTTAAGAAACTGCGATACAAACCCAAACGTGTTCGTGCATCATAGGCTTGCCGTAGCTTTTTCCAATAATTTTGTTCTTCTGCTATCTTTTTCTTGAAATAGAATTCTGATTTTGCACGATTTTTTTTAATTCGTGTTTGATTTCGGGTTTTTGTAAACGTTGAAAATAAATAATCTATTTTCTTTTGTTTAAACTCAACTCTATTATTATTTGTGTCCTTTTCTTTTGTTGATTCTTTCTTCTTTGTTTCTGAATAAAATGTGAAATCGTAAGTGCTGTTTTGAGCGGTTGTTTTTTGATTAACGGTACTGTTTTGAGCACTTATATTTACCCCAGAATGGTATTTTACTTTTCTTAAATAGGCGTAAGCAGAATTAATTTTAATGATTTTATCATGAGCAAGCTTTTGATCGTTTATATTTTGATATTTATCAGGATGCCACTTTTTAACCAAAGTTCTATGTCTGCTTCGAATAGATTCCCATTCAGCACCTTGGTTTAAATCTAATGTCTTATATGCTTGTTGTAGATTCATTTCTAATTAATTCATAGGGAAATCAATTACGATATCAAAAAGCTCTTCTTCATGATCTTCATCATGACTTGCTAAAAGGATAATTTTTCCTGATTTTTTTAAATCTACTATAAATTTCGCTAAAATGCCTTGTGTGTGTACATCTAATGCTACAAAGGGTTCATCAAGAATTAAAACATCAGGGTTGGTACACACTGCAACACTTAAGGCTGTCTTTTTTTTCATCCCTGAAGAATACGTTCCTATTAATTGTTGACTTCTTTCATCAAATGAAAACAATTCTTTAAGCTCATTTGTTTTTTCTTTAATTTGATGACTTGAATAATTTAATCGTTCCATTTTCCAAATAATGAGCTCATCAAAACTAAGATATTCTGGTAAGTCAACCCAATCTGCTACAACACCAATTTTAGAAAGATACTGTTCTGGAGAGCGGTGAATCGATAGCTCATTGTACAAAATTTCCCCAGAATCAGGTAATAGAGTACAAGCAATTAATTTTAAAAATGTACTCTTTCCTGATCCGTTATTTCCTCTTAAGCCACTAATTTTACCTGATTCAAAGGTGTAAGAAATTGATTTAATTATTGGCGGAGCCATTCCATATTGTTTTGAAACTGACTCAACTTGTATTTTATTAGACATAATTTACTGTTGAAAATTGTTTAAGTAGTAAAGCTGAAATAAAACTAAGAATAATTTGAGTAAGTACTAAAATAAGAATCCCTACTATCCAAAAAATCCATGAGGAAAACGAAAAACTGTAAGCAATAAGTATCAAGTAAGCAGGCATCCAACGTGTCATACAAAATAAATGAGTAGAAAATATTTTGAAGAACGACTTAACTAAAAAAATTGAATAAAATTTAATTATACTTTTTTTGATTAAACTTAACGATTCAGCAATTAAAACAATTCCTAAGAACAAAACCCCAAATTGCTTATCAAACCAACTAGGGTTAATTAATACCAAAAACCAAAAAAGTAGGTGACTTCCTAAATGAATTCTAGATATAGATTGACTTCGAATATGCTGAGTAAGAATAAAACGAGCATCCGTCTTAATTGATTTTGGAATCCAATATAAGGACTCAACCTGAATCGGTTTTGGCACACTAGTAATTGAATCAGGTTTGAAATATTCATCAAAATAAGCATGATTTCCTATAAAATAGGAGATTTTTATATGTCGGTAAAGTACTATGCCTAAAATTAAAGAAATCACTAAAATAGAGATTAGATAATTATCTAAAACTAAAACACTTAAATAAACAAAAGAAGCATTAGTTATAACGGAACCAATAGTGCGAATTTGAGATGGAATTGAGCCAATTGGAACAGCAACAGAACCCGTTTCTAATGCCAAACGACGGACTGAATTGCCTTTTTTTCCCGTTCTCCAAGGTATTGAAATTGAACCAGTATTGTTGAACCATAAAGCTGTAGAAATAAAATGAAAGGAATAATTGATTAGTATGCTAAACATTAGGGTAAATGAATGCAAGAATAGCAAAATAAAGGGTAAAAATAGTAGAAATACATAACGATTTGCTATAATATATTCTCCAATTAAATGCCTTTTTTTTGCAAAAGTTTTATGGGAAATAAAAGTAATTGGGAAATTTGTATGTATCCATAATAAAGGAAGAAGTATGGCATACAAAAAGCTCAAACCTGCAAAAAGGCTAATTGGATTATACTGAGCTCTTGCCAAGTAAATAGTACAAATTATTGAAGTTAAAGTCGTTAGAAAAAGAGCGTATTTTTCTGACAGAATAATATGTTTAATCAATTGAGCTTTCTAAATAATTTAAAATTGAATAATCTCTGAGGATAGGTTTTGGAATTGATATAAATCTAAATTCATTACGAAATGGAAGTTGTGTTCTTAATAGTAAAAATCGTTTAGCTTGTTCATTTTTATTTAATTTTGAAATAGTTCGAAGCAAATAATCATATTCTAAAAAATTATGAAAAGTCGAAAATGCTCTAGATTCTGGGTTTTCAACTAAAAAAGTGCTAGAAGTGGTAAATGTAGAATCGGTAGTTGTTTGGCTTAAACGATTTGTATCAATAAATCCTAAAGGTAAGTAGTTTAATTCACTGTACAATTGAGAGAAAATCATGGAAGTTGCAGCTAGTTTTGCTTGTTCAGAATACCCCGCGATATGAGGTGTAGCAACAATTGCTTTATGCATCAATTCTGTATTAAAGTTCGGTTCATTTTCCCAACAATCTAGGATACAGTTTTCTACTTGTTTTGATTTCAATGCTTTAAGTAAAAATGACTCATCGATTATTCCACCTCGAGCCGCATTAATTACTAACTCAAAATAAGATGAGTTAAAAAGTTCTTCACGAAAATAATGAGTAGTTGTTGAGTCTAAAGGTACATGAAAGCTAATTATATCAGCATTTAAAACCTCTTTAAAGTTTGCTGAAATAAATGAATCATCTCTTTTTTGCCTAGGTGGATCATAAAGAATGGTTTTCATGCCCATTTTTTTACATAAAATAGCGACTTGAGATCCAACATGACCAACTCCAACTAGAGCAATTGTTTTTTTTTCAAGTATTTTTTGCTTTTTAAAAGCCCACCATAATAGATTTATTTGAATGTATTCGGCAACAGCGTTTGCATTACAGCCTGCAGCTGAATAAAATGAAATCCCTTTTTCTCGTAAAGCATCAACATCGATATGATCAAATCCAGCAGATGCAGTTCCTATTATTTTAATAGATTTTGGGATATTCTCAATAAGCTCTTTGGTGATTTTTGTAACCGTTCGAACAAATAGAGCATCAAATTTGTTTAAATGGAAAAAATTTGGTAAATCGTTAAAAGTTGATAATTCAAATCCAGGTTGTAAATAAAGCGATGCTTTATAGATATTTTGGTCAGCATAAATTCGAAAAAGAGGCGACTTATTTTCCGTCATGTAAAAAACTACCTAGTTCTCAAAGCTACAGGTTTATCAATAATCTCCTTTAAAATAAATGCTTCTCTAATACGCTCGGCATTCAAATTTCCAATTACAGGATGGGGCATAAGTAGTTCTGTATGTACTTGAATATCATCTGGAATGTGTTGAACATGGTGCAAAAAAGAGTCTTCCATTGTATCTATTGAAATCGTATTTAACCGTTTATTTTTAGAAGTGCGTTTTTTAATATCACTTTTGAATTCCCTTTTAACAAACTCTCGTTTTTCTTTTTTGGGAAAATTAGCTTTCATTTGAAGGGGTGAAGAATCGATTGTTAAATCTGCTTCTTTGGGTTTCAATAAAGTTGATATTTCGTCTATAAGTTGTGTGTTGAACTCAGGCTCATTCTCAGAAATGGAAATTTCATTTGCTTTTTGAGCTTTCTTTTTTTTCGATAAGTACGAACTTATAAACGACCAAATAATCGAAAGTATAATGACATATTCAAATAGTGAATCCATATAGTTTAACTCTTAATGTATTCTTTGTACTACAGTTAAAATAAGGTTTCTTTTTTCAAGTTATGCGTAATTTTTAGATTCATTTTATAGAAACTGAAAAATGATTATTCTAGTCTATACTAATCAACCTCAAATAGTAGTTTACTAATCAACAACTTAAGTTGAGGTTACAAATAATTGCAAACTTATTTAGAACCCAACAAAAAAACTAGATTAAAGATAATTCCAAAAACACACTCAATCTACTGTTGAGGTATTAATTAAACTGATGAGGCTAAGAAGTCGAATCACAAATTAAATACCAAATGAGCAAAGATTGATTCAAATAAATGGAAACGAATACTTTTTCGGTATTACGACTCTATTCAATTGGATTTTAAATCTATTTAAATGATAAAGAAAGCTTTGAGTCAAAAGACAATTATTTCTTTTTCTTAACTCAACTCTTTAGTATTAAGTTATTGTGTTTATTTAAAAATATTAGAATCATAAAGTTATATAAAAACGCGATTAATGAGATAAAATTGAAATTTTTGTTAAATTATACAAAATTAACAATCATATAGGATTAAAATGTCTAATAAATACAACATTGTTCAAATAATAAAAAAGAAGCGTGATAAAGAAGGCTTATCTAATGAAGAAATAGAGTATTTGATTAAAGAATACACTGCTGATAGAGTTCCTGATTATCAAATGAGTGCTTTTTTGATGGCAAGTTATTTAAATGGAATGTCTAATCTTGAAGCATCTGTATTTGCAAAAGCAATGCTTAACTCTGGAACTGTCTTAGACTTATCTGATATTACTGGTTTAAAAGTTGATAAGCATTCAACAGGTGGCGTTGGTGATAAAATATCTTTGATTCTAGCACCAATAGTAGCAGCATGTGGAGTTCCTGTGCCTATGATATCTGGTCGTGGTTTAGGTCATTCAGGTGGCACTTTAGATAAATTGGAGTCAATTCCGGGTTTTAATGTCAATTTAGACTTAGATCGCTACCGTGAGGTGCTTAAAAAACATAAGATGGTTTTAATTGGGCAAACCGAAGAAATAGCACCTGCCGATAAAAGAATGTATGCGCTCAGAGATGTAACCGCAACCGTTGAATGTGTACCATTAATTGCTGGAAGTATCATGTCAAAAAAACTTGCAGAAGGTATTGATGCGTTAGTTTTAGATGTTAAATGTGGAAACGGTGCATTTATGAAAACGCAAGAAGATGCAGAGATACTTGCTCAAACTCTTGTTTCTATTGGTGAATCGTTCGGTAAACAAACTATTGCCTATTTAACTGATATGAATGAGCCTTTAGGTCAAAAAATTGGCAATTGGTTAGAAGTTGAAGAAAGTATAGATTCCTTACAAGGTAATGGCCCAGAAGACATTATGGAATTGACTCATGTTTTAGCCGGAACAATGATTTATTTAGGTAAAAAAGCCGAATCAATACAAGTTGGAATTGAATTGAGTAAAAAATCTGTTGAAGATGGGTCAGCTTGGGCTAAATTTCGTGATATTGTTATTGAACAAGGTGGAGATGTTTCTTTTATTGATAACCCTTCAACATATCCAAAAGCAGCATTTGAGTTTGGTGTCGAAGCTGAAAAAGATGGCTATATATCAAGTATGGATACCTATTTATTTGGAATAGCAGCTTTAGAACTAGGAGCAGGTAGAAAAAAGAAAGAAGATACAATTGATCCTATTGCTGGAATCATTGTTCATAAAAAAGTTGGTGATAGAGTCTATAAAGGCGAAACTATTTATACTTGCAGAACGAAAACAACAGATATGACCAACATGGTATCGAATTTGCTCATTAAAGCAACAACTATTAGTATGATAGGACCAAATAAATCGGCAATAGTATCGCACAAGATTGATAAAAATGGTATAATGCTTTTTAGTTGAGTATTTTTAAATAAAAATTTTAGTAAAACATATAAAAAAAGGAACAGAACACTATGTGGAAACGATTCATGCGTGCATTAAAATCAATTTTTGGTGGAGTTGTAAACTCGATTGAAGATCCAAAACTGATTCTAGAGCAAAATATTCGCGAGTTGAACGATCAAATTCCGAAAATGAATGAAAATATTGCGACTGTTAAAGCTAGTGTGATGATGCTTGAAAAAGAAGTAAAGCGATACGAAACACAAGTAAATGAAATGACATCTAAAATACGAACAGCTATTCATGCAAATCGTGATGACATTGCTGAAACGTATGCCTTACAAATGCAGAGTGCTAAAGAACAATTGATAAGTTCTAAAGAACAATTAGCGGTTGCTCAAAATGCATACGAGAAAGCCTTACAAGTGAAAAAAGCGTTCATGAGAGAAAAAGACCGCAAAATACAAGAAGCTAGAGAAGCACTTCGTGCCCATGAAAGAACTCAATGGCAAGCTAAAATTGCAGATGCCATGGAACAATTCGAAGTTGGTGGTTTAGATCAAACTCATAGTGAAATGATTAGTCGATTAAATGAGCGTTCAGCCAAAAATGAAGCTAGAATGGAAATGGCAATTGATTCCATGGATACCAAAATGATGGAGATTGAAGTTGATGCAGAAAAACTTCGTGCTCAAGAGCTGATAAAACAATTTAAACTCGAAATGGGTGAACCTACAACTCAAGCAAAACCATTGTTAGATTCATCTGACTCAGATTTAGCTGATTCAAGTTCAGGTAAAACTCTTGGTAAACAAAAAACTCAATAAAATAGTTGATTTAATCTGGGTTTATGGCAAATAAAGAATTTGAGCAGCTAAAAAACGAGTATAAAGAGCATTACAAGAAGCTTAATGAAATGAAGCAAAAATTAATTCAAGCAAAACATACTCAACGAATTGCACAAGCTTTGGAAGATATGGATCCTCAACCAGTTATTCAGTCTGTTGATGAAATGGTTGAAGTAATTCGTGGAAAAGCTGCTCAATGGGAAGCAAAACTTTCAGTTGCCTTATCAGATACCTATGAGAACTTAACTAGCTCAGACAAGGATGCTTATAATGTTTCTGAATTTGAAGAGATGCAGAAAAAGCAGGATATAAAAAACACGATTAATGAAATTAAACTGCAAATGCAAAGCTTAAATGTGGATGTTAAGCAAAATGAACATGACAAAGTTGAAAAAACGGTAGGTGATAATTCAACTTCTAAATCAGATAATCAACTGAAAGATATAATGGATTTAGCCACTGTTAAAAAAACATTAGGGCGTAAAAGCTAGATTACCTATGGCAGACGAGACTATTAATTACGTAAGAGAAGCCTTTTTTCATCCTTTAAACCTAGGAGTCTTATTTACTTCAACGCTTAGTGCTTTTTTTCTAAGCGATTTCGGTTTAATTCCAAACGCACTCTTGACATTTACATTTGGTTTAGAGCTTGTTTATCTAGGTGTGGTGCCAAGACTAAGTTCGTTCATAAAGAAAATTAAACTTAAAAAAATAAAAGAAAGAGAACCTGTTCTCGAATCAAAAAATGTATTTAACTCTTTAACTGAGGTTCAACAAAAGAAGTTTTTAGTTTTAAAGCATTTAACGTTAAAAGTTAGAGAAAACTTTGAAAAACAACCTTACACATCTCAAGGTCTATTAGCTAATATTGAGAAGAAAATAGATGGTCTTCTAAATAATTATATTAATTTATTAGATTTACATAAACGATTTCAAATGTTTATTCAATCAGTAAATGAAGGCAATTTAGTTAAAGAGATTGAATCAGAAGAACAGGAAATGGAAAAAATTGATTCTGAACGATTAAAGGAACGTAAAAAAAGACGCATGTTAATCCTAAGAAAACGATTAGATCGCATAAAATCGGCTAATGAACGCTATGAAATTTGCAATACTGAAATTGATACTATTGAAGACGCTATTCGTTATATCTATGAACAATCAATGACGATGAATAACCCCGAAGAAATTGGCTTCCAATTAGATAATTTACTTTCAGAAGTTGAAGAAACTTCTTCAATCATTGAGTCTTTAGAGTCAACTGGTTATGATGAATTTGGTATATTTGAAAAGAAAACAGAAACCGATCAATTTTCTGAAAAATCAGGTTCGACTGGTTCTGTAAATTATTTAAAACATGGTGAAAAACTATGAGTAAGCACCAATTTGAAACTATTTTACTCGAGGTAGATGACCTTGGGATTGCTACTGTTACGATTAACAGACCTTCAAAATTAAATGCATTAAATAGTCAAGTTCTTAGCGAATTAGAAGATATAATTGAAGAAATTTCAGATCGAGAAGATATAAAAGCTGCTATTATTACAGGAGCTGGCGAAAAAGCTTTTGTAGCAGGAGCCGATATCGCTGAATTACAAGACTTAAATGGTCCTCGTGGAACTGTTGCCTCCGAAAGAGGACAGGAAGTTTTTATGGGCATTGAAAGCTCAGTTAAACCATTTATAGCTTTAGTAAATGGGTTTGCATTAGGTGGTGGCTGTGAATTAGCATTAGCATGTCATATTCGTATTGCAACAGAAAAAGCAGTTTTTGGATTACCAGAAGTATCACTAGGTCTTATTCCTGGATACGGTGGCACTCAGCGTTTAACGCGTTTAATTGGAAAGGGGCGTGCATTAGAGTTTATATTAACTGGGAATCCAATTAAAGCGGAACAAGCTTTATCCATTGGTCTTGTTAATAGAATTGTTGAATCCGGTTTGGAAAAACAAACCGCTTTAGATTTATTATCCTCTATAATAACAAAAGCACCAATTGCAATAAAAAATGCAATAAAAGCAATCAATTCAGTTGATTTAGGAGTTGAAGAAGGGTATAGAGCAGAAGCTGAATTATTTGGTAATCTATGTTCAACAGAAGATTTTATAGAAGGTTCAACAGCCTTCCTCGAAAAGAGAAAAGCCAACTTTATCGGTAGATAATGAAATCTTCTATTCACAGTTTTAAAAAAAATGGATCCGTTTCATGATCGTGGAATGGCTTCTTATTATTAGTACTATTCTTTTAAGTGGGTTTTATTCAGGTTCTGAAATTGCGTTTGTATCAGCAAATCGATTAAAACTTGAAATACTGATGCGAAAAAATTCATTAAATGCATCTTATTTATCACTATTTGTTACTACACCTGAACGCTTCTTAATCACCATTTTAGTTGGAAATAATATTATTAATGTTCTTTATGCAACATTAATGACTTTGTATTTAGCTGGCCCCGTAAAAAGATTGTACTTATTCATTTTTTCAGAATCTCCCTCAGCATTTGTGTTATTGGTTATTCAAACAGTTATTGCTTCTGTTTTCATTTTATTTTTCGGTGAAATTATTCCTAAAGCGATATTTAGAAGTAGAGCAGACTGGTTTATGCGTTCAATTTCAATTCCTATACGGATAACTGAATTCGTGCTAACGCCATTAATTTATTTGGCAAATATTTCATCTCTTGCCATTTTGAAATTATTTAGGGTCAATAATCAAAGAACTCAGGAGATTTTTAGGAGACAAGATATTGAAATGATTATTGAGGAAATGCAAACTTTGCAAACTTCGGATTTAGATTCAGATGAAACAGAATTGTTATCAAATGTTTTAGAGTTATCCTCTAAGCGAGTTAGAGACTCAATGATTACTAGAACTGAAATTATTGCAATTGATAAAGATACCCCTGTAGCAGAAGCATTAAAGTATTTCGTCTCAAGTGGGTACAGTAAATTACCTATGTATGATGAAACCATTGATAATATTATAGGAGTGATTTTTGCAACGGATTTATTTCATAGACCATCAGAATTAAAAGAAATTCAAAGAACAATTCAATTTGTACCGTCTTCTAAGAAATCTAAAGATTTATTAACTGAATTTAGAAAAAAAAATACCTCGATGGCTGTTGTATTAGATGAATATGGTGGTACCGCGGGTTTAATCACGATTGAAGATTTAATTGAAGAAGTCGTTGGTGACATCGAAGATGAATATGATACTACAGGTCATTTAATGAAAAAATTGAATGAAAATACATTCATTATAAGTGGAATGGTCGAAATTGAAGATTTACTTGAAAAATTTCCAGAATTAGGAATTCAAGAATCTGATGAATACGAGACTGTCGCTGGGTATATAATTCATCATATAGGTAGAATTCCAAAAGTTAATGAAGAATTAATAATTGATCGAAATAAGTGCATCATAAGCAAAGCTTCGCCTGCTCGCATCGAGACAGTAAGAATTGTAATGCTTCCAAGTGACACGTAATAAATTTACCACCTGAAATTAAAAGGACTTTATCTATGTTATCTGACTATCCTATTTGGGCGCAACAATTTGCAGAGAAGTATTTTAGTAAAACGATAAATCAATTTATTCTTCATGGAAATGTTCATGATTATGTACATGTTAAACAAGATGAAGGTTCTGTTTTCGTAAGATTAAAAGATTTTCTTTCAAATGAACTTTTTGGTTCTCGTGATATTGTACTGTTTTACGATCGATCAGGTGGTGTTCAATTTAAAGATGATGCAAGTTTCAAAGACTTCAGCAGAGCTGTTTCTGGCCATGATTCCTATGCCGGAACGGACTATACAAACAAAGTTCCTAAAGATCCTGTTAGAGTATTTGCTCTTCTAGAAAACTACTTTAGATTGCGTGTTGCAGAAGGGAAAAGTATAGCAGTAATAATTGATTATGCAGAAACAATTATTCCTATGTCGGATAGTGCAGCTAGTTCTGCTGAAGATAGAAATGCACTTGTTTTTTTGCAGAAATGGGCGCACGATCCAATTTTATTAAAAGCAGATTTCTCTCTAGTATTGTTAACAGAAAATTTAAACGATTTAAATAAAAGTCTTGTTCAGTCGCCTTATACAACTGAAATCAAGATGGCCTTGCCACAACGTGATGAACGATCCATATTCATAAAGCATTTCGCTGAAAAGTATAAAGAGAACTTAGTTCTAGAAATTAGTGAACATGTTTTAGCTCAGCAAACGGCAGGTTTAAGTTTTGTGAATTTGCAAAGTTTTTTAGCAGGTTCTGTTGAAAATAAAAAACCAATTACTACCGATTTTTTAAGTAGAGCTAAAAAAGAGCTTATTGAGGCTGAGGCGTATGGTTTACTTGAATTTGTAGAAACGAAATATGATTTAAGCGTTGTAGCAGGTCATACTCAAGTTAAACAACATTTATTTGAGGCCTCTATTGCTTTAAAAAATGGTAGAAGTGATGTGATGCCAATGGGGTATCTTGTTTGTGGACCTGTTGGAACTGGTAAAACTTTTCTAATTACTTGTTTTGCATCTGAAATTGGCGTTCCAATGGTTAAATTGAAAAACTTTAGAAGTCAATGGCAGGGTGTAACAGAAGGAAACCTCGAAAAAATTCTGACCATACTTAAGGCTATGGCTCCAGTTGCCGTTATGATTGATGAAGCTGATGCCTATTTAGGTGATAGAAATTCAGGTGGAGACTCAGGTGTTTCTAGTCGTGTATTTGCTACAATTGCCAGCTTTATGAGTAACACAGATCATCGTGGAAAAATTATATGGTTTCTTATGACTGCGCGTCCTGATTTAATGCCAGTAGATTTAAAAAGGCAAGGAAGAGCAGAAGAGCATTTAGCTTTGTTTTATCCAATTACAAAAGAAGAGCGAGTTGAATTATTTACCGCAATGAAGAAAAAAATGCAGCTTTTAGTTCAAGATGATGTAATTCCATCATCAATTTTATCAGGTGATTATAAATTATCTGGTGCTGATATGGAAGCTGCGCTTACACGTTCAAAGTTTAAAGCAGCAGCTCGTAAAATGGAAATGGTTACAGCTGAGCTAATAGACGAGGTTCTCGAAGATTTCATTCCACCAACTTATCCTGAAGAAATTGAATTGCAAATTCTATGTGCTGTAATGGAATGTACTTCTAAAAACTTATTGCCTGAGCCATATAAAAGCATGAGTAGAATTAACATTGCTGAACGTGTTGAAGAACTAAAGATGATTATCAGATAAGGGTGATTTTAGAATTATTAGTATAGTTTCAATATAGCTTAACTGTTACTATTTATCGATTAATCAATAGCTAAATCGAGCATGTATTAATATCAGTTTGCATCTGTCTAAATGTTGCGTATTCGCTGAATATTTTGCTTGAAATTACTTTTTGAAGTAATCTCAATTATTATATTGGCTTAACCTATTAAAAAAGTAAAATGAGTTTTGTAAATTAGCATAGGTGTAAATCAGAAATTAATAAATGAAATATTGTTGGGATTTCTTTTAAACGATCTCCTAGAAATGGTCTTTTTAACTAGTCGTTCCTTACCAAGCCACTTTTTGAGTCAACAATAGGAATTGAGA